>JAENWH010000130.1 GCA_016650135.1 Peptostreptococcaceae bacterium | reverse complement strand
GGAGATGGTAATCTGATAAAAAAAGATGGATATGTAGAGGCTATAAGCAGACCAGACAAAGGTATTTACAACGTAAATTTGATTGCAGAAATTGAAGGAAAAAATTTCTCGTTCAAACAGGAAATTCCAATAAAAATAAGCGCTGCCAGTGAAAGTCAGGTGGTAGAAAAACAAGCAGAAAATCCTGTTGACCAGGAATCGGCCAGAAGAGCTCAATTGAATAAATTGGTGAACAGCATCAGTCAAATCGATCACAGCAATATTGATACACTTATTTTGCCAAAGGAGTTGGAAGATGGCAGCAATCTGAAATGGTATGTTAAAAATAATAGTAATTTTGTCTATTTGTCTTTATTATTTATTTTTTTAATAAGCGCTATTTACCTTGGCAGATTCAATAAGGTAAAAAAACTTGAAAACGAGGCTAAAAAATCCATATTAACTGAGTTGCCGGATTTTATCAACAAAATAGTTCTTCTACTGAACGCAGGACTGGTTTTTTCATCCGCTTTCAGCAAAATTATAGATAAAGATCATGAGAATGGAGATGAAACCTATTTTCTAAAGCAGATGATTGGGATTAAAGACAGGGTTGAAATAACAAACAGTTCTCTTATTTTAGAATTAAAGAATTTTTCTGAAAGGATCCAGGTCAGAGAATTAATAAGAACCGTAAATATTATTTCAGATAACATCTATTTGGGAGCATTACTTGTAGAAAAGCTGCAGATCGAAAGTGATTTGCTTTGGGAAAACAGAAGGAAATTTGCAGAAGAGCAAAACAGAATCAATGAAACAAAACTATCCTTTCCATTGGCGATACATCTTATTGTATTGATCACAATAACAATTGCACCAGCACTATTAACTACATAAAAAAGGGAGGAATGAACGATGAAAATTACAATAAAAAAAAGCAAAAAAGGCATGGAAATGGTTCAAGTGGCCTTGCTTATTGCCATTGCTATCGGCCTTGGACTGATTTTTAAAACACAAATAACAGCATTTGTGAATAATACCTTCTCAAATCTTATGAACAGTGGCTTTTAAATGAGCAATAATAAAAGAGGATCTGCAATGGTGGAGGCATCCTTAATAATACCTTTGATTATTACAGTAATCATAGCAATGATCTATATTAATATGGGACTTTATCAGTTTGTGGAGCAAAACTGTGAGCTTCACAACAGCCTCCTTGAAGAAGCAAAAGAAAATTTCGAGATTGGTGATTTTGTAAGAAGAATAGATTTTATGAAAGGTTTGTTTGAGGAATGATTAGTAAAAAAGGATTTTCATCAGTTTTTCTTACAATGATTTTTGGGTCGATGATTATGCTGACTTTTGCATTTATCAATATTTCTTCTATGAAGGCAATGGAGAGCGGTTGCAATGCAGTATTTTCACTTGCAGGCCAGTCAATACTTTCAGAGTTTGATTTAACCTTAAAAGAAAAATATGGACTAATTGCTTTTTCTCTGGATAATAAGGAAATTGAAAACAGACTGCGTTATTATGGAAACTCAACATTTGAAAACAGACGGGATTTGAATATGATTCCAATTGAACTTACTGATATTGAAGTGGATCTCAAGAAGTATTCAATGATGAATGTTGATCAGTTTGAAAAATCTATAGGGGATTTTATGAATTACAAGATTATAAACAATTTATTGAGAAAAGCCGACAATTTTAAATCTCCACAAGAAAAAAAAGACAGGGTTTTACGTAATAAAATCATACGGGAATCTTTACCATCAAAGGATATTATGGGATCAAGTATTTTTATACAGGCAATATTGGATTGGGAAGTGCAGCCCCTTGAAAAAATATTTGATAAACAGGCGAAGGGGTTTCTGGTAAATAGCTACATATTTGACTGCTTCAACCATAATAAAAACAGTCAAATTGCCAGACTTGACAGTTTTTATAAAAATGAAGTGGAATATATTTTATACGGCAAATTCAGTGATGTGGAAAATAAGAGTAAATTCAAATCCGATTTTATTAAATTCAGAACAGCGCTCAATCTAGCACATATATATACTGACAGTATAAAAGTCAGGGAGATTACAGCATTGGCAAATATACTAACACCGGGTCCTGCAGCAATTGGAACGCAAGGAATTATTGCGGCAGTGTGGGCTTACACGGAATCATTGAATGATGCAAAGCTGCTGGATGCAGGAAAAGAAGTGGCACTGATTAAACGAAGAGAGAACTGGGCAACGGATATAGATTCATACGAGAAAATAAAGGACGGAATGATAGAACCATCCGGCAATAAGGGATACAGTTATGAAGACTATTTAAAAATCTTCATTTATCTGGAAGACAGAGAAATAAAATTATTGAGGATAATGGATTTAATACAAATCAATTTGATTGGAAATTATGATGATGGATTTTTGATGAGAAACTGTTTTTCTGGATTTGAATATTCGGTCACAGCAAATGAAAAGAAGTTTAATTATGAAGAAAAATATTAAAAAGAATGGGTTTATAACACTTGAAGCATCTATATTTTTACCTGTTTTCATCATAGGAATATTGACTATTGGTTATTTGATGAAGTTTATTTACGTTCAGGAAAATATTCTTTATACCATATGTGAGGAATCTAAACAGGTTTCTAAAAGTGCATATATTATTGAAACTGCTCCTTTTTTTGCCATGACACTGGAAAAAAAACTTGAAATGGAAAATAAGAATGTTGAGGATGTAGAAACGGAAGATTTTAAATATTTGTACAGCAGGGAAGGTTTAGATGGCCTGATTCGATATGAAGCCAGCTATTGGATGGATATCAAATTTCCTATAAAACTATATGATGGACTTCCAGGAAAAGAAACAGTAGTGTTCAGAGGTTTAATTGGGAATAGAAAGGCAGCGAATCCAACTGAATTTGATGAAATGGAGAAAGAAAAACAATCGAATAAAGTCTGGATATTTCCGACAGCAGGCAAAAGGTATCATAAAAGGGATTGTCCTTACATTGCAGTTTTGCCAACTGAAGCAGTATTAACGGATGATATTAAAAGAAAATACCATTCATGCCCCATATGTGATTCGGAAAATTTGGAAATTGGAAATTTGATTTATTATTTTGAGAAAACAGGGGAAGCATATCATACCGGAAAATGTCCAACAGTGGAGAAGTATGTTATTGAAATTGAAAAAGAAACAGCTGTTAAGAAAGGGTATTTGCCCTGTAGCAAATGTGGAGGGGAATAATGATTGGATTATATGACTATCAGGTAAAAATTTTAAAACAGGACATGGGTAAAATGTTCCTGCCTATGTTTTTCTATAATGAAGAAATCAACGGAAAAATGGAAACAAACATCAAATATGATTTCAGCGATTGCGTCAGCCTTGAAGAATGGTTGAATGTAAAAGAAAATAGTTTGCTTGATGTTTTGGATGCTTTAGAAAACATTGCTTTATTGCTCAACAAATGTAAAGAAGTATTAATTAATTATGAGTACTTGAGAATTGGCGTTGGCAATGTGTATGTTTCAACAAAAGGAGATATGGAAATAAAACTGCAATACGTGCCAAAAGATGAAATGGACAATAAATTCAGCTTTTACCAGTTGGTAAGTGAAATTGAACAAAAATCAGAAGATCATCTCATAAAAGAGTACCTTCAAATGATTGGTAACAGATTAGAGAAGGATAAGCCCGGTTTAACGAGAATTATTAATATTATTGGTCAAATTAAAAGAGAAGTATACATTTGCGGATGGATTGGAAAAGGCCGGGCGATATAACCTGGCCTTTTATTATTAATAAGTGAAATGTATATTGATAAATGATATAATGTTACTGATGCTAGAAAAAGGAGACTAACTATGATACCATTATCTACAAGAATGCGGCCAGATAATATTGATTTTTTTGTTGGCCAGGAACATTTCATGTATAAAAATTCCTTGTTTTATAATTCCATAAAAAATAAAAATTTTGAATCTGCTATTTTTTTTGGACCATCCGGGACAGGAAAAACAACCTTGGCAAGAATAATCGCCAGAGAAATGGATGCGGATTTTTATGAATTAAATGCCTCAACGACAGGAATAAAAGAATTAAAGGATATTATCGATAAGTCGAAAAATCGTTTTTTTGGTTTTGAGAAACAGACGACTTATGTATATGTTGATGAATTTCATCGATGGAATAAATTACAGCAGGACTCCTTACTGAAAGCATTAGAAGAGGGTATTATTCGATTTATTGGAAGTACCACAGAAAATCCATATTTTTCGATTAACAATGCTATTATATCCCGCGTGGGTAATATATATGAGTTTAAAAGACATTCAAGCGATGCAATCTATAACATATTAATCAACGCGTTGAATGATAAAATCAGAGGTTTAGGCAATTTGGGATTGACCTATGAAGAAGAGGCAATTAAGACAATTGCGCAGATGTGTAACGGGGATGCGAGAATTGCTTTAGATACACTTGGATTTATTGGAGAAAACATAAAAACCGGTACTCTGGTAAACAGAGAGCTGGTATCTGAAGCGATGCAAAGACAGACGAACTTCTATGATAAAAGTGAAGATAAATATAATCTGCTGTCCGCACTCCAAAAGTCTATTAGAGGCAGCGATCCGGATGCTGCAATACATTACTTGGCTCGCTTAATAGAAGGCGGAGCCGATGTCCTGATGATAGGTCGGAGACTTCTTGTAATTGCAAGTGAAGATGTTGGACTGGCTTATCCAAGCGCGGTCAGTATAGTAACAGGGTGCGTACAGGCTTCCCTGATGGTAGGTCTGCCGGAAGCAAGAATCAATCTGGCCCAAGCAGTTATTATGCTGGCATCCAGCCCTAAATCGAATTCGAGCATCTGTGCAATTGATGAGGCAATGAGTGATCTTTCTACCAAAAAAATAGATGAGGTACCAGATCATTTAAAAGATGCCCATTATGCAGGGGCAAAAAAAATGGGACTTGGGATAGGATATAAATATCCACACAGTTTTGGCGGTTACGTAAAGCAGCAATATCTGCCGGACAACCTTTTTAAAGAGGGAAGAAAATACTATGAACCAACGGAAAATGGGAGCGAAGCGGCTTTTAAAAAGTTTATAGAGGGGTTAAAGAAATTAAATGAGTGAAATAGTACAAGCTAGAAATTCCGGATTTTGCTTTGGTGTAAGAAGAGCAATAGAGAAAACTGAAGATACAATTGAAAACAATAAAGACAATACCAAAAATATTTACACTTGTGGTCCATTAATTCACAATAAAGGGGTTACAGATGATCTTGCACAAAAGGGAGTTAAGATTATTGAATCTCCGGAAGAGGCTGATTTTGGGGATTTACTGATTGTAAGATCTCATGGAGAAGTAGAAGTTTTTTATGAAAGAGCGGAAGAATTGGGGCTGGAAATAGTAGATGCCACTTGTCCGTTTGTAATGAAAATTCAGAAGCTTGTTAAACAGGCAAAAGCAGAAGGATATAATATAGTTGTTGTTGGAGATAGAGATCATCCGGAAGTAAAAGGCATCAATGGCTGGTGCGGTTATTCTTCAATTATAATCAATTCTGAAGAAGAAGCCAAAAATATAGAAGAAGACAATTTGTTTGTTGTTGCACAGACTACAATGAAATATGAACTTTTGGAAAGCATTATTAAAATATTGGAAAAGTCAGGCAAAAAGTTCCATATAGAAAATACAATTTGTAATGCAACCAGTGACAGGCAGGAGAGTTGTATGCAAACAGCAAAAGAATGTGATGCGATGATTATAGTTGGAGGGAAAGACAGCTCAAATACAAGGAAATTATATGAAATTGCGAAAAAATATTGCAAAAAAACTTACTTTATCGAAAAAATTCAAGAATTACCATTGAAAGATTTGAAAAAATGTAATAAAATAGGAATAGCGGCTGGTGCATCGACGCCTGAACGCATAATTAAGGAGGTTATTGCTAGTATGAGTGAATTTATCACTGAAAATCAAGAAGACAATTTAATGCACGCTTTGATGGAAGAAATCGAAAAG
>JAENWH010000308.1 GCA_016650135.1 Peptostreptococcaceae bacterium | reverse complement strand
TCAAGGGTGGCATAGTAAAACCTGGTGATGAAATAATATTCGTATAAATGTTTAAATAAAAAGAAACTAAATTGCAATAAAAAGTAAATACTGTATACATTGTAAAATGTAATTGGCATAGTGCAATTATTAGGTTATAATAATAGAAATACTAAAAGATGGAGGGTTATATGGCAAAGGTTAAGATTACTGAAACCGTTCTTAGAGATGGGCATCAGTCCCTGATTGCAACTAGAATGACAACTGATGAAATGGTGCCGATTTTAGAGACAATGGACAATATTGGATATAATGCATTGGAAATGTGGGGCGGTGCCAGTTATGATGCCTGCCTGAGGTTTTTAGACGAGGATCCATGGGAAAGATTAAGAACTATTCGAAAAAATATCAAGAAAACAAAATTGCAGATGCTTTTGAGAGGGCAGAACCTTGTCGGCTATAAACATTATGCGGATGATGTGGTATATGAATTTGTTGATAAAGCAATCAGCAATGGGATTGATATAATCAGAATTTTTGATGCTTTAAACGATACCAGAAATCTGGAAGCAGCAATTAAAGCGACGAAGAAATTCGGCGGTCATGCGCAAGGGGCTATTTCCTATACAATAAGTCCTGTACATACAAATCAGGTATTTATTAAACTTGCAAAAGAAATTGAACAGATGGGTGCGGATTCGATTTGCATTAAGGATATGGCAGGTTTGCTGGACCCTTACAACACCTATGAACTGGTAAAAGCAATCAAGAAGGAAATTAAAGTACCTTTAGAATTGCATACTCATGCAACAAGCGGTTTAGGTAGTATGTCATATATGAAAGCGATTGAAGCTGGAGCAGATATTATTGATACGGCTATTTCACCGTTTGCTGAAGGGACTTCACAACCGCCAACTGAGTCATTTGTGGCGGCGCTAAAAGGAACTCAATATGATACAGGCATTGACCTTGAGCTTTTAGATAAGGTTACAGAATACTTTCTTCCAATCAGACAAAAGTACATTGATAATGGATTGATGGATCCAAAATTAATGGGCGTTGATATTAACGCGTTATTGTATCAGGTTCCTGGAGGAATGCTTTCAAATCTGGTTTCACAGCTAAAACAGGCCAACTCTATGGATAAATTTGACGAGGTTTTAAATGAAATCCCAAGGGTAAGAGAAGACCTGGGCTATCCGCCTTTAGTAACCCCTACGAGCCAAATTGTGGGCACACAGGCGGTACTTAATGTTTTGATGGGAGAAAGATACAAAATGATTCCCAACGAAGTTAAAATGGTTGTAAAGGGTATGTATGGAAAGACCACTATCCCAATTAAAAAGGAAATTGTCAAGAAAATAATTGGAAATGAAGAACAAATAACCTGCAGACCTGCCGATTTAATCCCGCCTGAAATGGATAAAATCAGAAAAGAGGCGGCTAAATACATGGAGCAGGAAGAGGATGCTCTTTCGATGGCCATGCTTCCAAAACCGGCAGTGGATTTCTTTAAAAGCAGGGAGCAGAGAAAATATGGTATAGATTTAAGTCTCTTGAATGAAGAGGATTGTGTATATCCTGTATAGATTTCAGCATGCTATTTGGGAGTAATTAGTTGTGAGAACAATTAACTGCAAAAAAATAATGGATTTAATAAAAAGAAGCGATGTTGGGCTAAACCTGACATCGCTTTTTATATGAACTTGATTATAGAAAAACGAATTCCGTAATTTCTGTGCTGGTTGGCAGAAAATTAATATCGCTAATTTTTGATCGAATGGATGAAAAAATCAAACATCTTCTACAACATATACGCCATTATAGACATTGATGAAGTCCAAAACTTGAGAGTGAGTTAACGATTTAGGTATCCGAATGGAGAGATTCAGGCTTATGCCACCAGAAATCACAGGGTTTAATTTACTGAGGATGGACTCATATATGATTATATCCATATCCAATAAATCCTAAAGTAAACATAATATCTCCTCTGCAGGTCTTTACTGGTTTGGTTGAAATTATTATACCACAAATTCCCAATTATGTGATAGAATAAAAAATAATAAAGGGGGTAAGTTCATGTTCCGAGAAATCAAAGAGAAGATGAAACAACTGGAAGCGAGAAAACCTTTTGACAGGGATATTATTGAGGAAATAGAAGCATTAAACGCAGTTGACTGGGCTTATTCCTGCTTAAAGCTAAATGGCAGCCAGGTTACAAAGGAAGCAGTTTCAAAAATTGTCAGCGGTCGATTTGTAATTGAGGCAACAGTTGATGAGCACTCTTTAATTGAACGGCATGAGGACACCTTAAAGGGAGCGATTAACCTTCTCGAAATGGACAATGACTTAACAGAAAATGTTCTTAAAAGACTCTGTGGCAAATTTATGCCTGAAGGAGAATTTGAGTACAGAAGAGGGAACCCAGTGATTTTGACTTTTGGGTTTAATCCGGTATATTCAAAAGACATACGTGAAGAAGTCAGAGAATTGTTCAAGTGGCTCTACAGTGATGATGTCAGTCCTGAAATAAATCGGAATGAGATTTTAAAAGCTGCTTATCTACATAATAGATTTATTGAAATTTATCCTTTTGAAGAATTTACAGAGGAAATGGCAAGCATCGTCATGTATTATTATTTAATGCAAAGGGGTTATCCACCTTTCACGATACGATTCAGCCAGCAGGAATATTATAATTCGGTTTCTGCTTATTTGAAAAAAAATGATATTGCGCCTTTTTATAATTGCCTGGAAAGAAGCATCTATAATAAAATTGAAGTACTTTTGCAAATAACAAGCCCATTATAAGCATCCGACATTGGGTTTGTGAAAAAAATAACCCTTGCAGTTGGTGGGTTCGTATAAATTAAGCCTGTGGATAAGTTTTGTAATTTGTAATAAGGAACTTAAGTAAATTAAATGAGCATACAATTGATGTGAAAATACATTTTTGTATGCTCATTATTTTGTTTGTGAATTGTTCGGAATAAACAAGTTGTTTATTCATCTTAATTATTTATCCACAGGTAGCCTGTGGATAACCAAAATTCTAAATGACTGATTGCAAGGGTTCTGTAAAAACGAAGCCCAATGTCGGATGCTTATAATGGGCTTGTTTTTAATTGCTCGGCGACACTTTCAAAAGAGGTGGAGCCTTTCGATTTTTTTGCCTTTATGCAGGCACGGATGTCTATCTTCTCATAGATGTCTTCCTCGAACAGGGGCGAAAACTCTTTGAATTCACTTAAACTAAGAT
>JAENWH010000542.1 GCA_016650135.1 Peptostreptococcaceae bacterium | reverse complement strand
TAAATGATAGGATAAACAACTTCATTATTGACATCGCAAAAAATCTTTTCCTGACCGTCCACAATTATATTCACGTCCGGTTTCAGATAAACCTGGACTTGTCCGCCTGCCTGCGGTAATACGGGTGCCATAGGGGTCATGGTTCCTGCCGATGCAAAAACTGCGCTGGAAAGTAACAGTGTTACAGTCAATGCCATAGCAATAGATTTTCTGAAACCATTTTTCAAAGTTATATTCTGATTCGGGTTTATACTTTGACTTAGCTTAGTCATTTGTTTCAAATCCCCCATTTGCACTGGATTCGTCATTTCTGTCAGATTGTTATTTCCCCTTTGATTTGCACTTTCAGTCAAATTATCATTTTCAGTCAAATTGTCATTTTCGATTAAATTTGCTTTCTTGTTTGAGTTCATATATTTCCCCTTTGATTTGCCTCTGCCCAGGATTTATTATTACAATAATTATAACACTTAGTTATAAGTTGTAAAGAAAGAATTGATTATTGTTTGCGTCAATTTAGAATGTGAGAAAAATAGTTGAAGATTCACCATTGTTACTTAACTGTTTAAAAAATATAAACCACTGATATTAGCGTAATCCCTATGGTAAATTGCCTCAGTGCCTCCTCAATGTAGCCACCAAATTTCAAAAATTGCCTGTGGATAACTATCCACAGGCAATTTTTGTTGATATTCCAACATCGCACGCCTTTTTTGGTGGCTTGAAGCCCAATATAAGCATCCTAGATTGGGCTTCAAGCCCAATGTCGGATGCTTATATTGGGCTTTAAATTTTTAACGTCTGGTAAATCACCTTCGCCGATTCAGCGTGGGTAATCGTTTTACTTCCATTAAAGTTCCCCTTTACGTCGCCCTTGATTATATCAAATGCGTAGCATATTGCAGCATAGCCCTGATATCCCGTTTGAGGTGTATCCATAAACACACTCTTGAATATATTGGTTTTTAGGGTCAGTTTTTCATATCCAAGGTATCTTGTCACAAATTTGGCCACATCCTGTCTTGATATATTCTGCCCGGCATTTATTTCTGCCTTCTTTACAATACCGAAGGAAACCAGCATATTATAGAAAACGTCATCCTCCATATATTGAGACTGTACAGGTGCATACAAATATCTCAGAAATTCAATCTGCGTCGTGGTGCTTTTAGGATTGAATTTGTCCCCTGGAACTCCAGCGGTTTGTACTGCAGTTGGAAGATAATATCCATTCTCCTGAAGCTCCAGAATCATTTTCTCAGCCCAGTTTCCCTTAATGTCCGTATAAACTGTTCCGCTGGAATACGGTGTTCCGTCCCAGTTGATTCTCTCCCCGGTAAGCCCATCCAAAAGAACTCCTCCGCTGTTTATAAAATCATATACCAAAGATATCTCTTCAGTGCCCGTCTTCTTATAGATTAGTCCATAATCAGCGATGCTGGATGTTTTAGAAAAGGCAGCTTCCTTTGTAATAACTTTTTCGATGGAAGGAAATGTCACTTTGTCGTACCATTCGCTGTAATAGCTGACTACTTTACCAGTCGTTTTATCAATGGTCACATTCATGGTGTTGCTTGTAAAATCAATTCCGTTGGCCTGTCTTACAAAGTTAAC
>JAENWH010000052.1 GCA_016650135.1 Peptostreptococcaceae bacterium | reverse complement strand
TTCCAGTGCGGCTCTTTGCATAATGCTTGGTCTTGGCGGGCTTGCTGCCGGAGCTGCAACGGTGGGATGCGCTTCTCAAATGATTGGTTTTGCCGTAATAAGTTTCAAGGATAACGGGGTAGGCGGTCTTTTTGCACAGGGGCTGGGAACATCTATGCTCCAGGTTTCAAATATCATAAAAAATCCATGGATACTGGTGCCGCCAACTCTTGCAGGAGCCATTATCGGGCCGATGGCTACGGTTCTGTTTAAAATGACCAATATTCCAGTGGGAGCAGGCATGGGAACTTCAGGACTGGTTGGCCAGATTGGGACGTTTACATCGATGGGATTCACGGTGGACGTGCTGCTGAAAGTGTTGCTGTTACATATATTTCTGCCAGCAGTAATTGCTATTCTTGTAAATATGTGGCTGAAAAAGATTGGTAAAATCAAGGATGGAGATTACAAATTAAACTTATAGCACTTGAAATAATAATGGAATAATGATATGATGCAAGAGCGATTTTTATAATTGCTCTTGTAGTTTTTTGTAAAGTGTACAAAAATAAGGGAAGAGAAAGTAAGGTAAAAGATGGAAGTGGAAATGAAATACAGCATAGGCAACAAAGACATTGCCGAAAGTATTTGGGCTGATGAATATCTTAAGACAATTGAAGAAGACAACACGAGAGAAAAGGTATTTATGAAGGCCGCTTATTTTGATACCCATGATCACATACTTTGTAAGAATGACATAACCTTTAGAGTTCGAATGGAAAACGACAGAATCATAGCAACTCTTAAGTGGAGTGGTAAAAGCGAAGGTGCCATACACCAGAGAGAAGAGATTAATGTGCCAGTCATTGACGAGGCATGCTTTATATCACCACAATCGTCCATATTTAAGGAAAGCCAGATTGGACAAGAGGTCATTAATATGATTGGCGAAAATGAACTTTACAGCATTATAGAAACCAGATTCCTCCGAAGCAGATTCAGAGTGGATACAGGAAATACAATTATTGAAGTTTCCATAGATAAGGGAGAGATTATAACAGAAAAGGGAGAAGAACCCATTCTGGAAATGGAACTTGAAATGTTTTCCGGCAATGAAGAGGAACTTGTGAAAATCGGAGAAGAAATTTCAGAAAAATATGGGCTTCAGGCAGAGGAAAGAAGCAAGTATGCCAGAGGCAAGAATATGCTCTTAGGTGAAAAATGATTAAGTATTCCAGAATTGCAATACTTATAGTGGTAGACGCGATTGCCATTAATTTATCATATATAGGCGCCTTTTTGCTGCGTTTCGATTTCAATATTAACAGTACGGAGTTTGAATTGTTTTTTCCGGTTTATGGGGACAATATTCTCCAAATAACTCTTATATGTATTGCCAGTTTTGCTTTAATGGGGATATATACAAGTATGTGGAGATATGCAGGGACTGAAGAAACTGTAAAAATAGTTTTTGCAACGATTCTCTCAAACATTTTAGTTTTGGGATTCATCACAATGTCAGGACAGATGCTTCCAAGAAGTATTTATTTGATTGGTATACTGGTAATGGCAACTTCCGTTATTACAACGAGATTAACCTACAGGCTTTTAAGAAGCTTGAGAAGTCCAGGGAGCTTTAATGTTTTTGCCTGGAAAACCGGAAAGATTGATATTTTCGGCAAAGACTTTATCAAAGTAATGGTTGTTGGTGCAGGAGATGCCGGCGCTACAATGATCAAAGAAATAAAACATCATCCGGAGCATGGCAAGAAGGTTGTTGTGGCAGTTGATGATGACAAGACAAAACATGGCCAAAGAATTTCTGGCGTTAAAGTGGCTGGTGGCCAGGAAAAAATAAGATTTTTGGTCAGGAAGTATGGCGTTGAAGAAATAATAATTGCCATGCCTACCGCAAAACAGAAGGATATTCAAAAAATCGTTTCTGAGTGCAATAAAACACGATGCAAACTGAGAATATTGCCAAGTTTGATTGACATTATCAGTGAAAAGGTTACGGTGAGTAAGCTTAGAAACGTGCAAATTGAAGATTTGCTTGGCAGGGAGACCGTGAACCTGAACGTCAGGGAAATCAGCGGCTATCTGGAAGGAAAGATTGTCATGGTTACGGGTGGTGGCGGATCCATCGGTTCTGAATTATGCCGCCAGATTGCACGATTCAAACCACGAAGAATCGTCGCATTTGATATATATGAAAACACTTTGTTTGAACTGACTAATGAGATGAAAAAGAAATACCCGGCACTTGAATTCGAAGCTGTTATAGGGTCTGTCAGAGACAAGGCAAGATTGAATAGAGTGATGGCGCAGTTTAAACCCCATGTAGTTTTTCACGCTGCAGCACACAAGCATGTGCCTTTGATGGAGGGAAACTCCTGTGAGGCTTTATTAAACAATGTTTTGGGCACAAAAAATATGATAGAGATATCAGAAAAATATGCGGTGCAAAAGTTTGTAATGATTTCAACAGACAAAGCGGTTAATCCGACAAATGTTATGGGTGCTTCCAAGAGAATTGCAGAGATGATTATTCAGGAAAAAAGTAAAACCTCGGCAACCACATTTGTGGCTGTCAGGTTCGGAAATGTACTGGGCAGCAATGGATCGGTGATTCCTATTTTCAGAAAGCAGATAGAGGACGGGGGTCCGGTAACAGTAACACACAAGGACATTACAAGGTATTTCATGACGATTCCTGAAGCAGTTCAGTTGGTCATTCAGACTGGGGCTATTGCCAAAGGCGGGGAAATATACGTATTGGATATGGGAGAACCTGTAAAAATACTTGATTTGGCTGAAACTGTCATAAAACTTTCGGGTTTTGTCCCTTATGAAGACATTGATATAGAGATAGTCGGATTACGGCCAGGAGAGAAGCTTTATGAGGAGTTATTATTGGCGGAAGAGGGCATTGAAAATACAAATCACGAAAAAATATATGTTGGGCATCCCTTGGAAGCAGTTGAAGAGCTGAAGTTACTTTTAGAGTCAGATAAACTTGAAGAAAAAATAATAGAAGTTTGTGAATGGCCTGAAGAAGAAATAAGAAACTGGATGCGGGAAATGGTACCAAACTATAATAACCATAATAACAAAACAAACAAGTAGATTAACATATATTACTTATGGGTATACATAAAGTGGCTGCAGAAGTAGCCACTTTTACTTTACTTTGTTTGGTAAAAAAGGTATAATAAAATGCAATTAACCAATAAAAAAGAAAACTTTGCACAATGATGTGTTTTTTAAATTAGGAGGATAAATTAAAATGAAATCAACTTTTGTTTCAAGAGAAAAAAACGACGTAAAATTTACTATGGAATTCACCGCTGAGGAATTCGAACAGGCAGTTATAAAGGCTTATCAGGAAAATAAGGGCAAGTTTGCACTTAATGGTTTTAGAAAAGGCAAGGCTCCAAGAAAGCTTATAGAAACTCAGTATGGGAAAGATGTATTCTTCGAAGATGCTATAAATAATATGTTTTCAGAAAATTATCCAACAGCGCTTGATGAACTTTCTATTGATGTTGTGGATAAACCTAAAGCAGACTTCAGCGAAATCGAAGAAGGGAAAGATTTTACAATTACAATTAATGTAGAAGCTTATCCAGAAATAGAAGTAAAAGATTATAAGGGCGTAAAAATAGATAAAATTGAGTTCCCTGTAACAGATGAAGATGTCGATAAGGAAATGGAAGCATTAAGAAAGAAAAATTCACGCTTGGTGCTTGCTGACAGACCTGTTAAGGACGGAGATATGATTCTTCTGGATTACATGGGATTTGTCGGAGAGCATCAGTTTGAAGGCGGAACAGCAGAAAGATATCCTCTTAAGATAGGTTCAAATTCATTTATTCCTGGATTCGAGGAGCAGCTGATTGATGCTGCAGTAGGCGAAGAAAGAGATGTTAAAGTTACATTCCCTGAGGAATACCAGTCAGAAGACTTAGCAGGCAAAGAAGCAATCTTCAAGTGCAAAGTACATGAAATAAAGGAAGAGGAACTCCCTGAATTAAATGATGAATTTGCTAAGGATGTCAGTGAACATGATACGCTTGAGGAATTGAAGGCGGAAACTAAATTGAATTTAGAAAAGTCTGCAGAAGCAAGAGCTTTAAATAAAATGAAGAACAACGTGGTTGAAAAGGTCTTTAACGCCAATGAGGTGGAGATACCTAAAATAATGATTGAAGAAGAAATTGATGCTATGATGAATGAATTCAAGCAGCAGCTAAGTCAACAGGGACTGAACCTTGAACAGTATTTTGAGTACCTTCAGAAGGATGCTGCATCTTTCAGAGAAGATCTTAGAGAAGAAGCAACTAAGAAAGTAAAAACCGGAATGCTTGTATTAGCAGTTGCAAAAACAGAAACAATAGAAGCAACAAAAGAAGAAACCGATAAAGAGCTGGAGCTGATGGCAATACAGTACAAACTAGATGTGGATAAGATTAAAGAAATGCTTGGAGCAGAAAATTTTTCGTTCTTGGAAAAAGATATTAAAATCAGAAAAGCAGTTGATTTCATGTATGAAAATGCAGAAATTGGAGAATAGAAATTACACATAAAAAACAGACTTTAATGACAGGAGGGGAAAAATGGCATTAATACCTTACGTAATAGAACAAACAAGCCGAGGGGAGAGATCTTACGACATCTATTCCAGGCTTTTAAAGGACCGAATTATATTTCTTGGTGAGGCAATAGACGAAAATGTTGCAAGCGTTATTGTAGCCCAATTATTATTTCTCGAGGCTGAAGACGCAGATAAGGATATTTGCATTTATATCAATAGTCCTGGTGGTTCAGTAACCGCTGGAATGGCTATTTATGACACTATGCAATATATAAAGCCAGATGTATCGACAATATGTGTTGGGATGGCAGCAAGCATGGGTGCTTTTCTTCTTTCATCGGGAGCGAAGGGCAAAAGATTTGCATTGCCAAATGCGGAAATTATGATTCATCAGCCACTGGGAGGTTTCAGCGGTCAAGCCGAGGACATTAGAATCCACGCTGATAGAATTATTAAAATGAGACAAAGATTGAATGAAATTCTTAGCAAGAATACCGGCAGGGAAATATCTCGAATTGAGAAAGATACAGATAGAGATAACTTTCTTGAAGCAGATGAAGCTGCTGAATATGGTATTGTTGACAAGGTAATATCGAAAAGATAAATGGGGGAAAAATGACGAAACAGGACGATAATAATAAATTAAAATGCTCTTTCTGCGGAAAGACTCAGGACCAGGTCAAGAGACTTATTGCAGGACCAGGTGTTTATATATGCGATGAGTGTGTCGAGCTTTGCATGGACATTATTGAAGAGGAACTTGCCGAACTGAATAAGGTTTCAGGTAGTGCCGATGAGAAATATGAGCTACCAAAACCAATGGATATAGCAAGAATTCTGTCAGAATATGTAATAGACCAAGATGATGCGAAGAAAGTGCTTGCCGTGGCAGTATACAATCATTATAAAAGGATAAATGGGTTTGAGGATAAAAGCGACGATGTTGAAATACAAAAGAGCAATATCATTATGATTGGCCCTACTGGTTCAGGTAAAACTTTATTTGCTCAAACCCTTGCAAAAATACTGAAGGTTCCTTTTGCAATAGCGGATGCAACAGCACTTACCGAAGCCGGGTATGTTGGGGAAGATGTTGAAAATATACTTCTTAAACTGATTCAGGCAGCAGATTATGATATGGAGAAGGCGCAAAAGGGTATCATCTATGTAGATGAAATTGACAAGATTGCAAGAAAATCTGAAAATGTCTCAATAACCAGAGACGTAAGCGGAGAAGGTGTTCAACAGGCACTTCTGAAAATACTGGAAGGCACCATCGCAAGTGTTCCACCACAGGGAGGACGAAAACATCCTCAACAGGAATTCCTTCAGTTTGATACGACAAATGTTTTGTTTATTTGCGGAGGAGCTTTTGATGGTCTTGAAAAGATAGTTCAAAGAAGAATTGGTGAAAAAACAATCGGGTTTAATTCTGATATAAAACACAATAAATTGAATGTTGAAGAAACACTCAAGAAATTGCAGCCGGAAGATCTGATGAAATTTGGTCTTATACCTGAGTTTATAGGCAGACTCCCAGTGATTGTAAATCTAAGCGAACTTTCAAAGGAAGCATTGGTCAGAATAATCACAGAGCCAAAGAATGCTCTTTTGAAGCAATATAAAAAATTATTTACAATGGATCATGTAGAGCTGGAAATTGAAGAGGATGCGGTTCTTAGAATCGCAGAAAAGGCGATTGAAAGAAAAACCGGAGCAAGAGGTCTTAGAAGTATCTTAGAAAAAGTTATGACTGAAATAATGTTTGAAATACCTTCAAGACAAGACGTACATAAATGCATTATTACAAAAGGTACGATTGATAATGAGACTATGCCGACATTGGTCCTTGTTGAACCTGAAAAGGTAAAAAAGAAGGATACAGCATCTTAAACAACAGGCGGCTTAGGTCGCCTGACTTTTTCTATTTAGGGGAAAGGGGAAGAAAAAATGACAGAAGAAAAAAAAGCGGAAAAAAATGAAATAGATAATCAGGAGGAGAATGGTCTGTTAACTTTGCCTATGATTCCACTTAGGGGATTATCAATATTTCCTAATATGGTTTTGCATTTTGATATAGGCAGAGAAAAATCTATCAATGCACTTGAGAAGGCCATGATTATGAATCAAAAAGTATTTTTAGTTACCCAAAAGGATGAAAATACCGATTTGCCTATGATTAGTGATTTCTATCATGTAGGAACTGTAGCCAAAATTAAGCAAATGCTTAAACTGCCAGGGGATTCTATTAGAGTTTTAGTAGAAGGTGTCTGCAGAGGTGAAATCGCAGAGATTATTTTCGAGGTACCTTATTTTAAATGCAAGGTTTCAAAAGTTGAGGACATTGAGACAAGTGAACTGCCTGCCGCAACAGAAGCACTTATGAGGTCTGTAATTTCAAGTTTTGAAGAATATATGTCTGTCAATCCTAAAGGCGCAAAGGACATCTTTCCATTGATTATGACTATAAAGCAGCCAGGGAGACTTGCTGATATCATAGCTTCTCATATGGATATTAAGATTGATGAAAAACAGACAATATTGGAAACCTTTGATATAGATAGAAGGCTGGAAATTTTAAATGATTTATTGAATAGAGAAATAGAAATCTTAAATATTGAACAAACAATCAGCTATAATGTGAAAACGCGAATTGATAAGAATCAAAGAGAATATTACCTTCGTGAACAACTGAGAGCCATCCAGAAAGAGCTTGGTCAGGATGAAGATCCTGCCGATGAAGTGCTGGAATTGATGTCACAACTGAAAAAGTTGAAAATCCCTAAGAAAACCGCCGAAAAGGTGGAAAAGGAAATTAAAAGACTTTCAAAAATGCAGCCGTCTTCAGCGGAAGGTACCGTAATTAGAACCTATATAGAAACTATACTGTCATTACCTTGGAATAAAAGCTCAAAAGCAAATATTGATTTGCTGGCTGCAGAAAAAATACTTGATGAGGATCATTACGGGCTTGAGAAAGTGAAGGAAAGGGTATTGGAATATTTAGCGGTAATCAAACTTTCAAAGACACTAAAAGGACCGATTCTTTGCCTTGTAGGTCCTCCGGGGGTAGGGAAAACATCAATTGCCAAGTCTGTTGCCCGTGCAACAAACAGGGAGTTTGTCAGAATGTCATTAGGAGGCGTGCGGGATGAGGCTGAAATAAGAGGACACAGAAGGACTTACATAGGTGCAATACCTGGAAGAGTTATCGCAAGCATCAAAGAAGGTGGAACAAATAACCCAGTTTTCTTATTTGATGAAGTGGATAAAATAGGGGCTGATTTTAAGGGAGACCCGGCATCTGCCTTACTTGAAGTTTTGGATCCTGAGCAGAATAAGGATTTCATGGATCATTATTTAGAAATATCATTTGATCTTTCAAAGGTAATGTTTATTACTACGGCAAATACAATTGACACAATACCAAGACCTCTTCTGGACAGAATGGAAGTCATCAATATTACCGGATATACGGAAGAAGAAAAAGTGAATATCGCTCAAAATTTCCTGGTGCCTAAAAAGGTAAAAGAGCATGGATTAACCCTGGAAAACATTCAAATTAGCGAAGATGCAATACGTGGGCTGATAAACTATTATACAAGGGAATCAGGCGTCAGAAATCTTGAAAGAGAAATAGCAAACCTGTGCCGTAAAGTGGCACGTAAAATAGTGAGTTCTGATGTCAAATCATATATTATTACTGACAAAAACTTGGAAGATTATTTAGGGAAAAAACGTTTTAGATATGATATTATTGAAGGTGTAAATGAGATAGGCGTTACAACAGGGCTTGCATGGACAGTCGTTGGCGGAGACACACTTTTTATTGAAACGACAGCGGTGCCAGGGACTGGAAAGCTTGTTCTGACAGGGCAGCTTGGCGATGTTATGCAGGAATCTGCAAAGGCTGGACTCAGTTATATCAGGTCAGTTGCAAGTAAGTATAATATAGATGAAGAATTTCATACGAATAAGGATATTCATATACATATTCCGGAAGGAGCCACACCGAAAGATGGCCCTTCGGCAGGTGTTACTATGGTAACTGCTGTGATTTCAACACTTACAGGAATTCCTGTAAGGAAAGAAGTTGCAATGACAGGGGAAGTTACCCTTAGGGGGAAGATCCTTCCGGTAGGTGGAATCAGGGAAAAAGTTCTTGCAGCACACAGAGCGGGAATAAAAAAAATATTACTTCCTAGAGACAATGAACGAGATATAGAAGAAATTCCTGAGAAGGTCAGAAAAGATTTGGAATTTGTGCTCATCAGCACAGTTGACGAAGCACTTGAACATGCTTTGGTAAAATAAAAAGGGAAGAATATGAATATTACAAAATCCGAGCTTGAAGCGGTTGCAGTAAGGAAAAATCAATACCCGGAAGATAATGTAAAGGAAATAGCTTTTGCCGGCAGATCAAATGTTGGCAAATCATCCCTTTTAAATCTATTGGTGAACAGAAAAAATCTGGCTAGAGTAAGCGGCAGCCCGGGAAAGACCAGAACCATTAATTTCTATAGAATTAATGATCAGTTTAGAATTGTCGACCTGCCAGGATACGGGTATGCC
>JAENWH010000151.1 GCA_016650135.1 Peptostreptococcaceae bacterium | reverse complement strand
TTGAGGCTTCTCAATATACGCTGAAACAAAAGGCAGTCCAGCCACAGGCAGCAATGGTTATCACTGACTGGAAGACAGGCGAAATCAAAGCCATGATGGGCGGAAGAAATTTGATTGGGAACATGTTATACAACAGAGCAACCAGTAGCCGTCAACCAGGTTCTGCAATCAAGCCGATTGCAGTGTATGGACCAGCCCTGGAGCCAGGGGCAGGTGAGGATTCCGACTGGACAGCGGGAAGTTACATTCATGATTCACCATATTATCTGGAAGGGGAGATTTGGCCTGAGAACTGGTATCCGGGTTACAAAGGGTATGTAACGCTCCGCAGATGCGTTGAACAGTCTATTAATGTGGCAACAGTAAAACTTCTTGAGTCAATAGGTCTTGATAAATCCGTTGCATTCATGAAAGGTCTCGGTATAACGAGCATTGAAAATGATGATTACAACCTGGCGGCCTTGGGCCTAGGGGGAATGACAAGGGGGATTTCAACGATTGAAATGGCTTCTGCCTATGGCGCATTCCCAAATGGGGGAGCTTATGTTGAACCAGTTTGCTATACAAAGGTTGTGGATGCCGATGGCAAGATGATTTTAGAAAAAACGGCCAGAACCAGTCAGGCAATGAACAAAGGAGTTGCCTTTATTATGACCGATATTCTCAGAACAACTGTCAGCAAAGGCATTGCAAAAGGAGCGGCAATCAATGGACAGCCGGTGGCAGGCAAGACCGGCACCACTACGGATAATTATGATGCCTGGTTTGTTGGGTTCACACCACAATACACTGCGGCACTTTGGATTGGCAACGATCTCAATATGGAACTGAGCCAAGGCTCAAATGCAGCAACTCGCCTTTGGAGTGCTATAATGAGTCAGGTATGTGAAGGTTTGCCTACTGGAACTTACGAAATGCCAGATAATGTGGAGGAAAAGTATGGCGAGTATTACATAACAGGCACCTATAAGACCAGAAAAAATCCGTACCCACCACCACCACCACCACCAGTTACAGAATCGGCCATTACTGGTGGAGGAATAACCAGTGACGGAGGAATAACCAGTGACGGAGGGGTGGTCAACCCGTGAGATTTCAGGGCAAATAATGCTATTTTGGTCTATGGAGGAAAAGGTATGTTATTAAAGGGTAAGCCGGTAGCAGATAAAATAAAAGAAGATATATTACAGATTGTCAGAGACATAAGAAATACCGGGAAAAATTTACCTCGATTGGCAATTTTACGTGTAGGTGCGCGGGCGGATGACATCGCTTATGAGTCAAGGATATTGAAAAATTGTGACTCCGCAGGGATTGAAGTTGAGGTGGTTCAAGTTGATAATAGCATCGATATGGTAAGCTTCCTGGAAGTCCTTGAAAAACTAAATAATGAACCCAATATTCATGGGATTCTTATATTCAGGCCTTTACCAAACCAGCTTGATATGGAGAAAATTAGTAAGACAATCAAACCAGAAAAAGATATTGACTGTATGAGTCCGATTAACATAGAGAAGGTTTTTGAAGGAGATACAACTGGAATATTACCTTGTACGCCTGAGGCAGTAATAGAGATTTTAAAGCACTACCAGTATGATTTGACCGGAAAAAATGTTGCTATTGTGAATCGAAGTATGGTTTTAGGTCGGCCTCTATCTATGCTTTTTCTGAATGAGAATGCGACGGTCACTATTTGCCATTCAAAGACAATAGATTTACCAGGCGAGACATCTAAAGCGGATATTGTTGTAACAGGTGTTGGCAAAGCAAATTATTTCGGCCCGCAATATTTTTCTGATAAAGCTGTTGTAGTAGATGTAGGAATCAACTTTGAGAATGGCAGCCTTTGCGGTGATGTGGACTTCGGTTCAGTATCAGAACAAGTGGCGGCAATAACTCCAGTACCAGGAGGTGTCGGTATGGTGACTTCAATGATCCTATTGAATAATGTAATCAAAGCAATGAAGCTGCAATCGAAGTAGTGCGGAAATTTGAATTTGAAGAGTGACGCTGTAAATTTGGATTTAAAGAGTAAACCGGAAATGTAAATTTAAAGGCTGTATGTTATTAATTAATGAATAATATATTAAAGAGTCAGGTGACTAATAATCCCTGGAAATGAAAGTGAGAGAATAGAATGGAAAACAAGAAAAAAATGACAATTTCGGATTTTAAAAAGTTCAAGCAGGAAGGTAAGAAGTTCAGTTATGTAACGGCTTACGATTACACAATGGCATCCATTGTCAATGACAGTGAAGTGGAAATTATTCTGGTGGGTGATTCACTAGGAATGGTTATGCTGGGATACAAAGGAACTGAGTCTGTGACAATGGATGACATGGTACATCATATTAAGCCAGTTGTTAAAGGTGCTCCTGAAACCTGGATTGTTGGAGATATGCCATTTGGCTCATATAATGTAAGTGATGAAGAAGCTGTGAGAAATGCGAACAGACTGATCAAGGAAACAAACTGTGACTGCATTAAGCTTGAGGGCGGAATTGAAATGGTTACCAGAATTGAAGCCATTATTAAAGCGGGCATAAATGTCATGGGTCATATCGGACTTACACCACAAACAGCATCTGTATTGGGTGGGTTCAAGGTTCAGGGAGGAACCCCTGAAAGTGCAAAGAAATTAATTGAGGATGCTATTGTACTTGAAAAGGCTGGTTGCTTTTCAATTGTTTTGGAATGTGTTCCATCGGTAGTTGGAAAGGCAGTTTCAGAAGCAGTAAGTATTCCTGTCCTGGGAATTGGCGCTGGCCCGCATGTTGATTGTCAGGTACTGATAACACAGGATATGCTTGGCATGTACGGGGACTTCAAACCTAAATTTGTTAAGCAGTACGCACAGGTGCGAAAAATAATGGTGGATGCACTGAATGAATTCCATCGTGAAACAGTAGAAGGACAGTTCCCGACACCTGAATTCAGTTTCAATAAGGAAGTTGATATTCCAAAATTATACTGATCCCGTATAAGTTCGCAAATAGCGTAACCGGCCCAATAGGGTCGGTTTTTGTTTACCTTAAATGTAAAAAGATGTAAGATGGTAAGTAACAGGAAGAATTGTTGGAATTTGAATTAGAAATGGTTATTTTTGCTTGATGTGATATTTATCAGGATAGATATTAATGGCCGATTATGCGGCACAGGAGAAAGTGAGGAGTATTATGCTTAAAATCTATTTCAGGATTTATCAAGGTGTTTTTAGAATTGTTTCCAGATTTCTGCCTTGGCGGGAACCGGTTCTTATTGAAGGGGAAAACAGTTTGCGCAGACTCCCAAAGGCTATTCAGGAAGAAAAAATTGAAAGAGTTCTGATAGTAACAGATAGCGTAATTTTTTCACTCGGCCTGATGGATGGCATGCTGAGAGATTTGACTGGTGCAGGGATTCTATATACTATTTACAATAAAACAGTGGCAAACCCAACCATTGACAACATTGAAGAGGCTTTGAAACTGTACCATTCAGAAAACTGCCAGGGGATTATTGCTTTTGGAGGCGGTTCATCCATGGATTGCGCGAAGGGAGTAGGAGCCAGAGTAGCTAGACCGAATAAGAGTCTTGCCAAGATGAAGGGCGTTTTGAAAATCAGAAAAAGAATCCCAACTTTGTTTGCTGTTCCGACGACAGCAGGTACAGGAAGTGAAGCGACGATTGCAGCAGTCATTTCCAATCCGAAAACCCATGAAAAATATGCAATCAATGATACCTCGCTGATTCCACATTATGCGATACTAGATCCCGTGCTGACGGTTGGCCTTCCCAAGAATATTACTTCGACAACAGGAATGGATGCCTTAACCCATGCAGTTGAAGCTTATATAGGCTTAAGTAATACTCAGGAAACCATAAAATTAAGCAAAGATGCGGTAAAGCTTATTTTCGAAAACATATACAACGCGTATACAAACGGAATAGACATTACAGCCAGAGAACACATGCTCAAAGCTTCCTATTACGCTGGTGTATCCTTTACCAGAGCTTATGTCGGGTATGTCCATGCGATCGCCCATACCCTCGGCGGGTTTTATCGAATACCGCATGGCCTGGCAAATGCAGTAATATTACCCTACGTTCTTGAGTATTATGGTGCATCAGTATATAAATCCCTGTCTGAACTTTCAGATCTGGTCGGCCTGTGCAATAAAGAAGCTCCTATGAAAGAAAAATCAGATGAATTCGTCAGGGTAATTAGAGAATTCAATGCTAAAATGAATATACCTCTTAAGCTGGAAGGAATAAAAGAGGAGGATATTCCATTGATGGTGGATCGTGCATATCAGGAAAGTAATCCCCTTTATCCAGTTCCCAGAATTTTCACCAAAGAAGATTTTTTCAATATTTACAGTATGATTAAGGAGTGAGGTTATTATGAATGGATATAATGGTAAAATTGCTAAAATAGATTTAAGCCTTCAGACAACCGAAGATGTTTTCATTGGTGAAAAAGATCTCAAAATGTATCTGGGGGGTAAATCTATGGCTGCAAAGATTATATATGACGCTGTAGATGAGAAGATTGAAGCTTTTTCAGAAAAGAACATGATTGTCATTACTACTTCTGCACTGACAGGATCTACGGCTCCTTGTTCGTCAAGGTTTAATATTTCAACGATTTCTCCACTGACGGGTTTATTGACATCTTCTAATTGTGGCGGAAATTTTGGATTGAACCTGAAAAAGGCTGGATATGATGGCGTTGTCATCACGGGAAAAAGTGCGCAAAAAGTATATATTGATATTACGGACATAAAAATAGAAATTAAAAGCGCAGAACATCTTTGGGGGCTTTTGACGGGTGAAGCCCAGGGAAAAATGGGTGAAGAAAAACGCGGAAAGCTTGTGATTGGTCCTGCAGGAGAGAATAAAGTCAGGTATGCTGCAGTAATCAGTGAGGAGCGTGCAGCCGGGCGCGGCGGTGTTGGCGCTGTTTTTGGGGATAAAAATCTGAAGGGATTGATTGCTAGCGGGAAGGTCAGCATGGAAATGGCTGAGAAAGAAAACTTCAAAACGTTTAACAAAAAGTGGATTGAGTTGCTTCAAAAACACATACTGACAGGGGAACAGCTGCCAATGCTTGGGACGGCTGGATTGCTAAGTTTGATGAATTACAGGAATCTGCTGGCTACCAAAAATTACTCAAAGGGAAGCTATGAGGATTTTGAAAAAATTAATGGAGAAACCTTAAGTGAAGAGCATCTTGTCAACAACAAAGGTTGCCTGACATGTCCCATTCATTGTGGAAGGGTAGTCATGGCTTACGGAAAAGAAGTCAAAGGACCTGAAGTGGAAACGCTTGGGCTTCTTGGAAGTAATTTATGCAATAACAATCTTCAAAGCATCATAAATCTGAATCATTTATGCGATGAATATGGCATAGATACCATATCGTTTGGGAGCACGGTTGGATTCGCCATGGAACTGAATGAAAAGGGTAT
>JAENWH010000508.1 GCA_016650135.1 Peptostreptococcaceae bacterium | reverse complement strand
TTATTGTTTTGTTTAATTCTCCATACTTACCAGATATGAATGCTAAGAACAAAATTAACAGCATACTGAAAGCGAACAGCTTACTTATTGAAGCGTCTCCTTCCGCGCTGAATAATAAAAAAAATGTCATTATTACAAATATCAAAATGATTGTAAATTTTGAATACTTATCTGTTTTAGCTAATCCCAAAATATTAATCCTCCATTGTTAAAAAACTTATAAATTTTATAGTTGCGACAAAGTAATTATATATTAGTAATATCAAAAAATCAACACTATAATAACCGTAAACCTTTAATTATCAAGTGCTTTCAGGCATTAAATAATGAGAGCAAAGTGTTATTGCTATTGACAGCAACCAACTTTTAATAGATAATTATATATGGTTAAAATAATTCGCAAAAGGAGATTATTGATGAATACAGATTACAATCAAGAGGAAGAAGAAATAAGTTTAAAAGAACTCATTACAATTCTGTGGGATGGGAAAAAACTAATAGCAGGCATAACGATTATTTGCCTTTTAGTGGCAATGGTAATCAGTTTTTTTGTGATACCAGAAAAATATGAAAGCTCTTCCTTGTTGCAGGTTATGTTTAAAACGGATGGAACGCAGCAGACGTATAATAGTGTTTTGAAAAAAGCAAATTCAAATACAATTCTTCTTGCAACAATTGATGAATTGAAATTAGAGAATAAGGATGGAAGCCCATATACGATTAAGCAATTAAAGAATAATCTGTCAGTTACAAATCCAGAAAAAACGAACTTATTAGAATTTATTATTGAAGCTAATGACCCTGATATGGCCGTTTTGATTGTTAATTCAATTACGAATAATTTTATTGCGGAAACAGATCGTAATAATTTAAGGTTAGTCGCAGAAGAGGCAAAGAATGAAATCGTGAAGCGAAATATCTCTATACAATCAGATATTGAGGTACTAGCGCAGTTTGGTCAAAGCATAGATGGAGCAACAACAGCCGTTGGGAAGGTAGAGGTAATAAGTGATACTGCAAGTGGGCCAATCATTTCATATTCAATTCCTTCTGGAATGTCTGCAAATGATATCGTTAGGAGTGTTGCCTCTGGTGCAATTGGACAAATGCAAATAGGCGTATCTTTAAAAATAGCATTGAGAGATCAACTGCAGACAAACTTGAATAATTTGAATGAAGCATTCTGGCCTTATGAGAAAACACATGCAGAGTACAATGATATGATGTCCTTATTTGACACAAATGCCGAAATAATGAAGGTGCAAATCGTATCGGAGGCAACTCCTTCAGATGAACCTATTGGCCCGAATAAACTCTTGAATGTTGCAATTGCAGGCGTTTTGGGTTTGATGCTTAGTGCGTTCTTCATATTTTTTAGGCATTACTGGAAGAATACTGAAATTGGGGTTAAATGAATAGTTTGAAAAGAACAGCTGCCCATACATTTATGTTTATGGCCTCGCTAACATTAATATCGAAAATACTTGGATTTATTAGAGAAATGATCATGGCCAACTTTTATGGCACAAGTTATATTGTTGATGCATACGTTATGGCTACAACCATTCCAACCATAATCTTTGGTGGGATTTTCGGTGCAGTAGCTACAGCATATATGCCTACATATTCGAAGATACATAGAAAAGACGGAGAAACAGGGGCTAATAAGTTTACTAGCCAGGTAATAAATATTATTGTCATTCTTTCAATCATAGCATCATTGATTGGAATTTTTCTTTCTGACCAAATAGTGCAAATTTTTGCCAGTGG
>JAENWH010000511.1 GCA_016650135.1 Peptostreptococcaceae bacterium | reverse complement strand
CCTGGATTCCCGGGAAGTGTAACGATGAAAATTGCATAGAACGTTGAAAAATCAACAAACATAACAAATTTTCATTGACTGTATACTCGTTATACATTATAATGTATAACGAGGGATGTGATGAATATGGGTATTATTTATCAAACAAACAAGAAAACGGGCATCACTTATGCCTACAGCAATGAAGCTTATTGGGATAAGGAAAAACAGCAATCAAGGGCAAAACGAACTCTTCTTGGGAAAATTGATCCTGTCACAAATGAGATTGTGCCCACCAGGTCTTATAAAAAGGAAAAGGAAAGCATTTTTGTGTCTGCGAAGCGAGGCCCGGTGCCTATCACAAAAATTCAAAGAAGTTTCCATGGCGCAAGTTATCTATTCGATCAAATTGGGAAAATAGCAGGCATTGAGACTGATTTGAAGCTCTGTTTTCCAGATACATATAAGCAACTATTATCCATTGCTTATTATCTCATTCTTGAAGAAAACAATGCCCTTAGTCGTTTCTCTCATTGGCAGAAACTGCATACACATCCCTATGGTGAAGATATTCCATCTCAGCGAAGCAGCGAACTCTTTCAATCTATTGATGAAGAAGGCAGGCTGTCATTTTTCAAAAGACAGGGCAAACGCCGAATCGAAAATGAATATTGGGCTTTTGACACAACCTCGATTTCAAGTTATTCAAGTGCATTGAAACAGGTGAAGAAAGGTAGAAATAAGGAACACGACAGGTTGCCCCAGATTAACCTGGCTCTCCTTTTCGGTGAAGAATCCGGGCTTCCGTTCTATTACCGCAAACTTTCAGGTAATATTTCGGATGTGAAAATTGTGAAACAACTGATGGCTGAGTTTAATGTTATGGGCTACAAGAAAGTCAACGTAATCTTTGATAGAGGGTTCTACAGTAGAGATAACATCAATGCACTCTATAAGAATCATCAGAAGTTTATTATCGGTGTGAAAATTGGTCTTAAGTATGTTAAGGAAATCTTAGAGGAAGAACGGAAAAACCTGCAGCTTTGGTCAAATCTGCAAACACAATTTGGTGCATATGGTGTATGTAAAAACATTGAATGGAATTATGAGCAAGATAGACCATATAAAGGAGATATTCTAAAAACAAAAAGACGTGCCTATCTACTACTTTTTTATAATCCCGAGAAAGCTGCCAAGGACCAATCGGATATGAATGAATACCTAACGAGCCTACATAACGATTTGATAGAAAATACCCGTAAAGAATATCGCATGAAAGACTATGAAAAATATTTCGAAGTTACTGACTCCCCAAAACGTGGAATGAAAATCAAACCAAAAGAGGAAGCAATGCGTAAGGTTGCAAGCAATTACGGATATTTTGCACTTCTTTCCAATGAGGTTAAGGACCCTTTCGATGCATTGTCTCTTTATCGCAGCAAAGATATTGTAGAGAAGGGATTCGGTAACCTAAAAGAACGACTAAATTTCAGAAGAATGCAAGTTTCTTCTGAATTAGCCCTTAATGGTAAGCTTTTCGTGGAATTTGTTGCACTTATTTACTTGTCGTACGTAAAAAAGAAAATGCAAGATGCCAATCTTTTTGAAAAATGGACACTGCAAGGTTTGCTGGATGAACTTGATACAATCGAGCTGTTTGAAGCCCCAGAGCATGGTCGCTTGATGGGTGAGGTTACAAAGAAACAGGAAAATATCTACAAAGCATTGGGGGTAAAACCACCCTCGTTATAAATT
>JAENWH010000547.1 GCA_016650135.1 Peptostreptococcaceae bacterium | reverse complement strand
TCAACAAGCAAAACCAGGGGTCGACCCTCAAAATCCAGTTGATTGTTGAATTATCTAAGAGTATAATACGATTAGATAAGCATCTAAATAAGGACGATTAGAAAAAATAAGAATAAAGCAACCGCAATTGAGGATATTTCTACATAGATAAAAGAAAATCAGGAGATATGAAATGAGTTTCCAAAAAACAGCGAAAGCAATTTCTGACCCTACAAGGCGGGAAATACTCAACCTGCTAAAAGCAGGACCAATGACCGCAGGGGATATTGGGGAGCATTTCAAAACCACCGGGGCAACAATGTCGCATCATCTTTCTATTTTAAAAGAAGCAGAATTGATAACTGATGAAAGAAAGGGTAAATATATTTATTATGAATTAAATATGACAGTTTTAGATGAGATTTTGAATTGGATGACTTCTTTAAGAGGGTAGAAGGGTAGAAAGGATAACAAATGAGAAAAATAAGCACTAAAAGATTAATAATCTGGGGGTTGGCAATTGTTCCATTATTAATAATAGGGATTTTCAACAATGCTCTTCCAGAGCAGATCCCTATACACTGGTCACTGGATGGAAGCGTTCAATACGGGAGCCATTTTACTCTATGGATTAATGGGTCAATGGGTATTCTATTTGCAATCCTTTTCCCTATATTGAGAAAAATTGACCCCAGAAGCAAAAATTACGACAAATTCGGCAAATATTATGATGAGTTCCAAATTTTAATGATGCTGTTTTTTATAGCACTGACCTCGGTCATTGTATCTGAAAGCTTAAATCCAGGCAGAATAAATGTAGAAATGGTGATAGTATTACTTGTAGGAATATTGTTTGCAATTATTGGGAATATGATGCCAAAGTTTAAAAACAATTTTTTTATTGGTATCAGAACGCCATGGACACTTGCCAATGAAGAGGTTTGGAACAGGACCCACAGGCTGGGTGGAATTATGTGGTTTTTTGGAGGTCTTATTATTATTGCAGCAGCCATTCTGTTAAGCAGCGGCGCTTTATTTACGGTTGTCATGGTAGTTACATTGACAATCAGTATCGTTCCAACTTTCATGTCCTATTTCTGGTTTAGAGAAATTAAAAAATAAAGGAGCAAAGTATGTTATTTGACAGCCATACACATATAAATAACGAGGATTATACTGAAACAGAGCGCGAAGAGCTTGCTCAGAAGATAGAAGCCTCTAAGGTTTCTTATGTAATAGATGTGGGTTTTGACCTTTCCAGTTCGATGATGGCGGTTAAACATTCGGAAAAATATTCCTGGTGCTACGCGGCGGTGGGATGTCACCCTCATGAGGCCAGAAAGATGGATATGGAACAGCTTGCCATGTTTAAAGGGTTGGCGAAAAAAGAGAAGGTAAAAGCTATCGGTGAAATTGGTCTGGATTACTATAGAAACCATTCTCCAAAGGAAGAGCAGCGAATATGGTTTCACCATCAAATCCAGCTGGCCAATGAACTTAAAATGCCAATTATTATTCATGATCGGGACGCCAACCAGGATGTTCTGGAGATTTTAAAGGAAGAGGACGCATTTTCAAAAGAAAGATGCAGTTGGTTTCC
>JAENWH010000056.1 GCA_016650135.1 Peptostreptococcaceae bacterium | reverse complement strand
TTGATCTCAATCCTTCGTCAAGAAGATTGTACAGCTCTATTCTGCCGGTGAGCATCTCGTAGGTTTCAATGCTCATCACCACAAGATCTCCATGTCCGTTTTTGGTGATGAACACCGGTTCAGGATATTGATGACAGGATTCGGAAATCTCATTGTATTTGTTCCTCAGGTCGGCACTTGGTCGAATGGTTGGCATATGCGAAACCTCCATATATCAATATCATATCGCTTTTATGATATGAATTCAAGCAATTCCTGTCTGGGGCTAGGGGTGTGGGAAAACGAAATGACGATGAAAATATCAAGGAATGTGGCACAATCCGTACCCGCCTCTCCAGAACGCACATGGGAAGTTCAAACTACCATGCAAAGTGCTGCAGGAAGCTGATGGAACTCAGGGCCCAGTTGAACGGGTGGCGGTGCATCAAGGTCATCTGCAGAAAGACGGGTGATTTCACTGGCAAGGTTTGTTGATATGACAGAAATCCGATATCCCAAAGTGTTCACCGTGGAGATTCGCTTCGAGTGCTTCTACCGGGGGAAATGATACCAGTAGATACCATTAGAGAATTGACTCTTACGTATCCTGCAATCTATCCAAAAGATGGAATTGTGTTGAAAACCCAATTTGATGCCTTTGCAAAAAGGTTGAAAAGATTCGGGGCGGATTACGGAAAGATCGCCTTTTCTTGGAAACTGGAATTCCAGAGAAGGGGGGCTCCCCATTTCCATCTGATCATAATTACAAGTTTTCCTATTCCTCTCAGTACGCTGAGGGAGTGGGCGCTTGTATCTTGGTCGAATTTTTAGGGAAGTGGATACACACTCTTGATCAATACACTTTGAAGAAAAGCTGTCTGCAATAGAGAAGCATCGAAAAGCTGGGATAGTAGCTGACAGTGTACGAAAGTCCAAACATGGGTTGGTTTGTTACCTTGCATGGTATATCGGTAAAGAAAAGGGCAAGGCGAATGAACACCAGCACGTAGTCCCTTTAGAGTTTCAGAATGTCGGGCGCTGGTGGGGGTTCTACGGCAAGAATACAGAATTGTTGCATTTTAAAAAGAAAATGGAATCTTTAACTGAAGAGCAGTTTCTGGATTTGGAAAGAAGGATCCAGTATGCTTTCCTACCCTACAAGGTCAAACAGGAGGTTAAGGACAAGCTCTTCAGAAACTGTTCGGAATACCTTCTACCCCCTATTGACCACCTGAAATGCGGATGAGCCTATTTTTTTGAAGTCATTTGCTTTTAAGCTGATTCTCGAAGCCATCAGTTTGTCCTGTAAAGTCAGAAATTACGTTGACCTACTACAGTACATAATAGTATAGTGCTCAGCAGATGTGACTTCATTTTTAAAAAACTAAGCCATTTCTAATAAATAGGAGGAAATATGAAAATATCAAAAAGTTTAGGTATTTTATTTTGCGTTCTAGTAGCAGCCAGTTTAACTTTGACTGGATGTAGTAAATCTGGGAGCAATATTGCTGAATCAAAAACTACAGAAACCGTTGAATCTTCTGTTAAAGACATGGCTAAGGATGATGTAAATCTTGAGCCACAGAAGGGTGGTACACTTACAATCTCTTTATCATCTTCTCCAAGTAAGCTAGACCCTATTCATTATACTGGTACGTATGAAGGCCAGATTATTGGTGAAGTATGTAATACTGTTATTGATTATAACAGTACACTAACTTCATATGTTCCATCCCTTGCTGAAGGTTGGACAGTTTCTGAGGATGGTGCTACTTATGTATTTACTATCCGTCAAGGTGTACACTTTCAGAAGGGTAAATTCCAAGATGGAAGAGAAATGACTGCAGAAGATGTAGCTTATTCGTTAAACCGTTCGGCGCAATATTCAGACAGTAATCGTCTTTCAATGCTTAAGGAAGCAAAAGTTACAGGGGAATGGGAAGTAACTTGTATACTTAAGAGTGCTAATGCTTCTTTCTTAACAGCTTTAACTGATTCCGGTAACTCAATTGTTCCAAAAGAAGCTGTAGATGGTTGGGGCGATGATTTTGGTTCTCATCTAATTGGTACTGGTCCTTTTAGTCTACAATCCTTCAAACTTGACCAAGAATCAGTCCTTATAAAGAATCCTGTTTACTGGATGGGAGAACCAAATATTGACGAGTTAGTCTTTAAAGTAATTACAGATCCTATTCAGGCTTCTAATGCTCTTCAGACCGGAGACCTGGATATGGCTTCAAATCTTACAGGTGAAGCTGTTCAGATGGTAAAAGACAATAATGACTTGACACTCCTTTCTATAGAAGGTATCCATGTTGCTTATATTTATTTCAACCAAACCAAAGGACCAACAGCTGATATCAGAGTACGAAAGGCTATTATTGAAGCTATCAACGTTGACGAAATGGTACAGTCAATTTATAAGTTTGGGGAAGCTTCTAGAGCTTATTTACCACTTCCTCCCGGTTCTTGGGGCTATGATGCTTCTCTTGAAAGTCAAGTACCTAAGTTTAACGTGGAAGGAGCAAAGGCACTTCTTAAAGAAGCTGGGTATGGCGATGGTTTGACTCTTGACCTTTACATTAGTAATACCCCTGCAAGGCGAGCAATGACTGTTCTTGTTCAGGCTTATCTTGCACAGGTTGGAATTACCGTTAATATCCATGGTACAGAATGGGGTTCTTTCAGTGATGTTGCAATGTCTGGAAATGCTGACATGTATGGTATGTCTTGGACATGGTATCCAGATCCTTTTTTCTTCTTGGATAAGATGTTCTCATCAGAAGAAATTGGTGGTATTGGAAATGGCCAAAACTTCTCAGATCCTGAAGTAGATAAGTTATTAAAGGCTGCTCTTGAAGTATCTGATGTGGAATCTCGTTCTGTTTTATATAAGAAAGCCTTAGCTAAGATTGAAACACATGTTCCAGGCTTATATTATGCTAACGAAAAAGTTATTTATGGTGTAAATCAGAGAGTACATGATTTCATACAGAGACCTGATGGTACAATTCGTATTATCACTCCAGAAAATAATGTCTGGGTTTCTGAAAAATAGTTTCTGAAAAATAGAATCTTAACAGTGTAAGGAAACCGAAAGGTTTCCTTACATTAAATTGTGAGAATAGGAGTAAATCCTTGCTAAAAATGATTTTAAATAGAGTGTGGCAAAGTATTCCAACTTTGGTGATGGTTATAACAATTACCTTTGTTTTAACTAGAATAATTCCAGGTAATCCCGCTAGAACAATTCTTGGACCTCAGGCCTCTCCTAAAGATATAGTTGTTATGGAAGAGAAAATGGGCTTAAATAAAAGTATACCAGAACAATATATTGATTATATGGGTGCTAGCATAACAGGTGATTTTGGAACTTCATATATGTACAATAGATCGGTAACATCGTTAATTTTTGAACGAATACCAAGCACCTTATTAATTACTATGACAAGTTTAATTATTGCACTTTTTTTAGGAGTCTTTGCCGGAGTCATATCTGCACTCAAACAGTATTCCTTTATTGATTATATTTTTATGTTATTAGCATTACTAGGTGTTTCAATGCCAATTTTTTGGCTAGGGTTGATGCTTGTAAACTATTTTGCAGTAGGCCTTGGGTGGTTCCCTGCGCTGGGAATGGGATCTTTAAAAAATGGTATCGGGGATATTATAATCCATATGGTTCTTCCCTGTTTTTGTTTAATTACAATTCCTCTTGCAACATTTGCTAGAATTACTCGTTCAAGCATGCTTGAAATTATCCATAATGATTCAATAAGTGCTCTCCGATCCCGTGGTATTAAAGAAAAGAAAGTAATATGGAAGCACGCATTAAAGAATGCACTTCCTCCAATCGTAACCATATTAGGTTTACAGATAGCAACAGCATTCACTGGAGCTATACTTACAGAAAGTATTTTTTCATGGCCAGGAATGGGTACCATGATTATTTCAGCTATCGATAATCGTGATTATATGTTAATTCAAGGAACCGTTTTGTTTATAGCTGTTATATTCGTTGTTGTTAACTTCTTAGTTGATATCACATACATGATTATAAATCCAAAAGTCAACTATGAAATGTCTAGGGGCAAATAAATGGAAACAAGTAAAACCACAGATTTTGAGACTCTTCTAGGCGTTGAAATTCAGTCAAAGCTCATGGAGTTGGAAAGAAAAGCAAATAGCCCTTTAAAAAAACTTCTTAGAAATAAGACTGCAGTTATTGGATTGGGTATAGTTGCATTTATGCTTTTTATTGCAATATTTGCTCCTTTGCTAGCAACAGCCAATCCGAATGAAATTCACCCACTTAATGCTTATATCAAACCTTTTTCACCAGGTCATATTTTGGGAACTGATTCCTTTGGACGAGATTTGTACAGCAGAATATTATATGGAGCTAGAATATCACTATTGGTTGCTATTAGCAGTACAGCAATAGGTGGTATTGTTGGAATCCTCTTAGGTTTGATTTCCGGCTATGTTGGTGGATTTGTAGATTCTATTATTATGAGAATAATGGATGGCTTCCTTTCCTTTCCATTTATTCTATTGTCAATCATACTAATGACTGTTATGGGAACAGGTGTTTTTAATGTTATTATAGCAATTGGAATTGGCAACATGCCAAACTTTGCAAGAGTTGTAAGAGGAGAGGTAATAGTAGTTAAAAATGAAGAATACTGTAATGTTGAAAGAGTGATTGGTTCTTCAAATATCAGGCTACTTTTCTCCCATATTCTTCCTAATGTTATTTCTCCAATAATTGTATATGCAACATTAACAATAGCTGGTGCGATTATTTCTGAGGCTGCTCTTAGTTTTCTTGGTGTTGGAATTGCTGCACCAACTGCATCATGGGGAAGTATATTAAGAGATGGAAGAGACTGTCTTTATACAGCTTCTTTTATAGCTTCAATTTCAGGTTTCTTTATATTACTGACAGTTTTGGGCTTTAACCTATTTGGTGATGGTCTTAGAGATGTACTAGATCCAAAACTGAAAAAATAGAAACTGTGAAAAGATAACAGATTGAACTGAGTTTATATTGAGCAAATTAAAAGAGGTTTAATTTTGAATGAACATTTATTATCGGTAAAGGATTTAAGGACATATTTTTATACTTCTAGTGGTGTAGTTAAAGCTGTTGATGGTGTTAGTTTTTCACTGGATTCTGGTAAGACACTTGGAATTGTAGGAGAATCTGGATCGGGAAAGAGTATTACTGCAAAGTCTGTAATTCAATTACTTCCTTCCAAGGCGTGTAAATGCAGTGGTGGTCCTATCTTATTTGATGGAAAGGATATGCTTCTTCTTAAACAAAAGGAAATAAACGAGATAAGAGGGAAAGATCTTTCATTAATTTTCCAAAATCCGATGACTTCCCTAGACCCTGTTTTTACAGTTGGGAACCAGATGATTGAGTTAATTCTAACTCATTATGATATTAGTAAAGAAAAAGCGAAAGAGAAAGCTATTGAAGCTTTCAAAAAAGTTGGAATACCAGATCCTGAAAAAAGAATGGCTTCATATCCCTATGAACTATCTGGTGGTTTGTGCCAACGTGTAATTATAGCTATGGCTATCATGGGTTCACCTAAATTAATTATAGCAGATGAACCAACTACAGCTCTTGATGTTACAGTTCAGGCTCAGGTTCTTGATCTACTAAAAGATTTACAGAAAAGCTATAATACAGCAATTCTTTTAATAACACATGATTTGGGTGTTATTTGGGATATGTGCGATACAGTTATGGTGATGTATGCAGGTAAAATTGTTGAGTTTAGTGATGTTAAAACTTTGTACAGTAATGCACTTCATCCCTATACATGGGGTTTATTGAATTCCATGCCAAAGGTAACAGATAAAGCTAAATCAGATTTTATAACAATTCCAGGGACTCCTCCTGATCTTCGTTTAACTGGAAATTTCTGTAACTTTTGTAATAGATGTCCATATGTAATGGAAGAGTGTTTTAAAAGTGATCCAGAATTTTTAGAAGTTGAAGAAGGTCATTTTGTTGCTTGTCATAATCAGAACCTTAAGAGGCATCTAAGCAAGGAAAGAAAATAAATATGAGTGAAAAAAAAGAAATATTAATGCATATTGACCATTTAAGTAAGGATTACAGAATCAAGAACAATACTTTTATGGGTAAAGACCAAATGCTTCATGCCTTGTCAGATGTAACACTTGATGTTTACCGTGGTGAAACACTTGGTATTGTTGGAGAATCAGGATGTGGTAAATCAACTCTTGGAAGATTAATTGTGCAATTAACGAATCCAACAAAAGGCAGTGTAAACTTTAATGGTGTAGATATATTTTCTCAAAAAGGCAAAGATTTAAAGAAAGTTAAAAAAGAGATGCAGATGGTCTTTCAAGATCCTTATTCTTCTCTAAATTCTAGAAAAACATGTGGTTCAATTATAGGAGAACCTCTTATAGTTCATAAGATAACTAACAGCAAAAAAGAATATAATGAAAAAGTTATTTCTTTAATGCAGAATGTAGGATTGGATGTCCAGTATATTAATAGATATCCTCATGAGTTTTCTGGCGGACAGAGGCAGAGAATTAATATTGCAAGAGTCTTATCAATGAATCCATCCTTTATTGTCTGTGATGAACCCGTGTCAGCATTGGATGTTTCAATTCAGGCTCAAATCCTTAATCTTTTCAATAAACTCCAAAAAGAGAATAATCTAACATATTTATTTATATCTCATGATTTAGGTATTGTTAAACATGTAAGCGATCGTATAGTAATAATGTATCTAGGACTGGTTGTAGAATTCTGTGACGCTGTTGAATTGTATAGTAATCCAATGCATCCGTATACAAAAGCGCTGTTGTCAGCAATTCCTCCAGAGTCACCATTTAATAAAGTTCAAAGAATAAAACTTAAGGGAGAAATTCCAAGTTCCATAGGAGATCTTATTGGTTGTCCTTTATCAGGACGTTGTCCTTATACAATGGAAAGGTGCAAAACAGAGATCCCTCTTTTAGAGAATATCGGAAATAACCATAAAGTAGCTTGTTTTTTATATAAAAAACAGGAAGTGTAATGAATAATTAATAGACTAATGATTGTATTAATTTAAAATGTGTAAAATTATAATAAGAAGGTAAATATGAGTATAACTCGTCAAGAAATTCTGTCCTATGCAAAAGAGAAAAATGATGAACTAATTAAGCTGGTTTCTCTTTTAATACAGATCCCTAATGAAAACCCTGGGGGTAACCAGCAGGTTGCTGTTGATTTTGTTAAGGGTTATTTAAACAAGTATGGAATTAATACTGAACAGGTACAGATAAATCCTGATTTCCCCTGTGTCTTAGCAGAAATTGGTGATAGAAAAGCTGGTTATAATGTTATTCTTAATGGTCATATCGATGTTGTTCCTGCAGGTGATAGGTCTCAGTGGGACTGGGATCCTTTTGGTGGTGAAGTTACAGATAAACTCATTTTGGGACGTGGCACTTCTGATATGAAAGCTGGTTTAGCAAGTGGACTTTTCGCAATGAGAATTCTTCAGGAAACAAAAGCTGACCTTAAGGGTAGTATTAGACTTCATATGGTATCAGATGAAGAGAGCGGTGGAGAATTTGGTACACATTGGCTATGTGAAAATGGTTATGCGGATAATGCAGATAGCTGTATAGTCTGTGAACCTACATCAAAAAGTACTATAGAAATAGGTCAGAAGGGTGGATTACATTTAATTATTAAGGCACAGGGTAAATCAGCTCATGGAAGTCTTGGTGGCTTTAAAGGCGATAATGCTATTTTAAAACTACAGAATGTTCTTAGTCATCTTAGTGAACTTACAAAGGTTGAAGGACATTACCCTGATTCTCTGCTCCATTCTCTTAAATGCTCTCAGTTTGTAGCCGAAAAAGAATTAGGTGTGAAAGGAATTGGTCATATAATAAACCATGTGACTCAGAATGTTGGTTTAATTTCAGGTGGTTCTAGGCCTAATATGGTTCCTGACTCTGCAGAAACTGTTGTTGACTGTAGACTTCCTATTGGTGTTGACCATGACGAAGTTGAAAGAGTTGTTAATTCCATAATTGAGAATAGTGGAGAGAAAGGTGTAATTTGTGAATTCCATTGGAAGAATGATGCGAACTACACCGTAGAAGAAGCTCCTATAGTACAAGCACTTAAGAAAAATGCTGAAAAAGTTTGGAATATTGAAGTAATTCCTGCTTGGCAGTGGGCTTCAAGTGATGCAAGAGAATATAGAATGCTCGGTATTCAGACTATTCAGTATGGTCCTTCTAATATAGAGGGAATCCATGCCAAAAATGAAAATGTCGATATTGAGGATGTTCTTAACAGCTCACAGATTTATTTAATGACCCTTTGTGATCTTTTAGGAATAAAATAAGGTAACTGTTTAGTCCTACCCTCTACGCCAGGGTAGGAATTGCCCTATTAGACATCAACATCGCTTGGCACTCATCGTTGAAGAAGTTCAGATAGTTTACATTAAAGACAAAGGAAACGATGGTAATAGTCAAACCAACTATGCACTTGGGCGTTATCTTAGAACTCGAATAACGTCCATTGCCGCAGAAGGTATGTAGATTATCGCAAGATCACCGCCTCGGTGCAGATTGCAGTCAAGTTTCCCCTGGATTGTTTCGGGATCATCTATCATGAGGATGGCATTCTTAGGGACAGGCTCTAGTCCGGTGAAATCCCTGAGGAGCAGTTCCTTGAGGCCTATCTTATGAGTGTTCAGGTTATCCAGGACCCGCAAAACCACCTCGGCATCGGGATAGTCCTGTTAACCCGCCTCTTGCCCTGGTGTGCCCAATCAATCTTGGTCCGGTGATCCTTTGCATCTACATATCGATATTTGCCAAGTGGCTCATTGAACATGAAGAAGCTGCAGGTACAAATGTACTCTGAATCCTTCCTCAGAGGCTTCCCCTTCTCCCTGAGAATATTTTTCCTTTTGTGAGAAAGCAATTGGTGGAGAGGTTTCTCGTCCATACAGACTACAAGCCTTCTTGGATCATAGGGCAAGGCGTATCTGGACAGGACATTCTCCATTGCCGCCAAAAAATCTCCGTTTAGTTTGGCAGGAATGGTCTAGCA
>JAENWH010000286.1 GCA_016650135.1 Peptostreptococcaceae bacterium | reverse complement strand
GGCTGTTCATGGTGGGATTCTTGCCAGAAGAGATAAAGAAGAGCATATGAAACAAATAAAGGATTTAGGCATCGAAACGATTGATATAGTGGTAATTAATCTTTATCCTTTCAAGGAAACAATAATGAAACCAGATGTTACGCTGGAGGATGCGATAGAAAATATTGATATTGGTGGTCCCACAATGCTAAGATCGGCTGCCAAGAATCATAAAGACGTTGTGGTAATATGTGATCCTAAAGACTATGAAACGGTCATACAAGAATTAAAACAAACAAATAAAGTGTCTTACGAGACAAAATATAAACTGGCTTTAAAGGTTTTTGAACATACGGCGGCTTATGATGCAATGATTTCGGATTACTTAAGAAAGCGGTGCGTTTCAGATAGGGGTGAGATGCATCTGAAAGCGGAGCTTCCAGAGAATCTGACATTTACATATGAAAAGATACAGGATCTTCGTTATGGTGAAAATCCCCACCAGAAAGCTTATTATTACAAGGAGATTATGCCGGCCGCCGGCTCTCTGACTAGGGCTGTACAGTTGCATGGAAAAGAACTTTCTTTCAATAATATTAATGACACAAATGGAGCAATTGATACACTTAAAGAATTTGATGAGGCGGCGGTGGTAGCGGTAAAACATGCCAATCCTTGTGGCGTGGGTGTTGGAGACAACATTTACGAGGCCTATCTGAAGGCTTACAAAGCCGATCAAATTTCAATATTTGGAGGAATAATTGCCGCAAATAGGACGATTGAGGCAGATGCTGCATTGGAAGTCAGTAAAATATTTGTTGAGATTGTAATTGCCCCTGATTTTACTGAAGAGGCTCTGGCAATTCTTACGAAAAAACAAAATATCAGACTGCTGAAGCTAGAAAATATAACTGAAAAAGAACCTGAATTAACACTGGATATCAAAAAGGTTAGCGGCGGAATACTGGTTCAGGAAATAGATAACGGTATATTTGATGAAATTAATTTAATGACTGTAACCAAGAAGAAGCCTTCTGCTGAAGAAATGGAACAACTCAAATTTGCCATGAAAGTAGTTAAACATATTAAATCGAATGGAATAGTAATCGCAAAAGATGGCAGAACTTTAGGGATTGGCCCGGGCCAGGTAAACAGGATTTGGGCAGTAGAAAATTCCATCAGGCAGGCAACAGGGGATACGAAGGGTGCAGTCCTTGCATCAGATGCTTTCTTCCCGTTTGATGATTGTGTGACAGCCGCTGCAGATGCTGGAATTTCAGCTATTATTCAGCCAGGTGGATCGATGAATGATGGAGATTCCATAAGGAAAGCAGACGAGCTTGGAATTGCAATGGTATTCACAGGCATGCGGCACTTCAAACATTAAAACTGGAAAGGAATCAAAAATGAGAGTATTGATTGTTGGTTCGGGTGGCCGTGAACATGCTATCGTGTGGAAATTATCAAAAAACCCTAAAATAGAAAAATTGTATTGTGCACCTGGAAACGCTGGTATTGCTGAACTGGCAGAATGCGTCGACATTCAAGGGGAAAATATTGATGGCATATGTCAGTTTGCAGTTGTCAACAAAATAGATTTAGCAGTAATAGGACCAGAGGTTCCTCTTTCTCTAGGTATAGTTGATGCGTTAGAAGATAATGGGATTCGGACTTTTGGTCCAAACAAAAAATGTGCGCAACTGGAAGCCAGCAAAGCCTTCACCAAGAAATTCTTGGAAAGGCATAGAATTCCAACAGCCAGGTATGAAGAATTCACAGACAGAAAAAAGCTTGAAGATGCCATCGGGGTTTTTGGATACCCTATGGTAATAAAAGCGGACGGACTGGCCGCAGGAAAAGGCGTAATTATAGCTGAAACAAGAGAAGATGCTGAAAAAGCCATCAGCGAAATAATGGTGGATAAAGTCTTTGGCGCCGCAGGAGATAAAATTGTTGTTGAAGAATTTCTGACCGGAATTGAAGCCTCAATGCTTTGCTTTGTTGATGAAAATACAATTGTCCCAATGGAATCAGCCCAGGACTATAAAAGAATATATGACGGTGACAAGGGACCGAATACAGGGGGTATGGGGACTTATTCGCCAAGTTTGATATTCAATGCAGTGTTGCAGGAAAAGATAAATAACCAGATTCTTTTACCTACGCTGAAAGGTTTTCAAGAGGATGGATTGAATTTTAAAGGAGTACTTTTTGTAGGACTGATGATTAAGAATGGAGAACCAAAGGTAATAGAATTTAACAATCGGTTTGGGGATCCTGAGACACAGGTTATTCTGATTCGGCTTGAAACAGATTTTCTCGATATTTTTGAGGCTGTTATAAATAACCGTTTATCTGAAATAAAATTGAAATGGTCAGAGAAAAAAGCCGTTTGTGTCGTAATGGCCGCCGGCGGATATCCTGGGCATTACGAAAAAGGCGATGAAATCTGTGGATTAGAAAGAGTGGATAAGGAAGTGTCTGTTTTTCACGCAGGTACAGTGATGAAATCTTCAAAACGGACAGGTGATGCCAATGACTGTTATGTGGCGACAAATGGAGGCCGCATTCTGGGAATAACCGCGCTTGGAGAGACCCATGAAGACGCCAGAACGAAGGCTTATGACAATGTGAAAAGGATAACTTTTAAAGGTGCACAATATCGAAAAGATATAGGATTGATATAGGTGACTTGACAATGTCCTTTATTTCATCGAAGAAAATACAGTAACCAGAAATTTTAAATTGACAGGGAAATAATATAAAAAGGTTGACTTTTTTAGTTTAATGCGTTATCATGATAAAGTAATAAAGAGCGAAGGTGGTAATCTTATTATGGAGGGAAACAATATGAAGGATACTGTTCGCGATGAGAACAGAAATATTGAATTTAATAAAGACGAATATGATGAATACAATACAATTAAAAAAATCACAGATGCTCCTGAGTGGAATGAAGATTTACAAAAAATTGTAGTTGGATACCACTAAAAATAATTAAATAAATGTCGTAAAAATTGCCAAGTGGGGAGACCTGCTTTGGCGATTTTTATTTTGACCTTCAAATGGACAACAGTAAACTTTGAATTTCTGCAGAAACCTTGATGTTTCGTTTCTTTTGTAATACAATACAATATAATATATATATACATTATTAAACATAAAAAATAAAAATACATGATAGCGCAAATAAAGGAATGAGGAACTAAGAATGAGACTGAACAAATATATTGCCCAAGCAGGAGTCGCTAGCAGAAGAAAGGCCGATGAACTGATTGCAAACGGAAATGTGAAGATAAATGGAAATACGGTAAGAGAAATGGGTGTTGATGTGACAGAAGAAGATACTGTTGAAGTGAACGGAAAAAGCATAAAGGCAGTTACCAAATTTGTTTATATCATGCTTAATAAACCAAAAGGATATATTACATCTTTGGATGATGAAAAAAGCAGACCTATTGTGAGCGAACTTATTTCCGATATTGAAGAAAGGCTCTTCCCAATCGGCAGATTGGATTTTAATACCTCCGGTATGCTTCTAATGACAAATGACGGAGACCTTGCTTATATACTGACACATCCTAAACACCAAATATACAAGACCTAT
>JAENWH010000440.1 GCA_016650135.1 Peptostreptococcaceae bacterium | reverse complement strand
TCTTGGCGTTGTTCCCTGAGCCGCCATTGAATCTCCCAAATCAGCATCTTTATTGGTTATATATTCCTTTATTGCGAACTTCAGTTCTTCACCTCTAAGTTCCCCAAAGTCATTGTCTGCAAGGTATTTAAGCTTAACTTCATTTGGAGTTCCCTCAAGTCCTTTTGTATATCCCGGTGAAACAACAGGATCAGCCAGTTCCCATATTTTCCCAACTGGATCTTTAAACGCTCCATCACCATAAACCATCACTTCTATATGTTTACCTGTTATATTTTTAATTTCTTCCTGCACGCCATTAACAAATTCAATACAGTCATTTGGGAAGAGTTTAATGATTTCTTCTGTCGCCTTATTTGACCCAAGTAGACCATATTTAGAATTATACCCGCTCCCATCAATGCTTTCTGTTAAAATGTCATCCATTCCCAGCACTATTTCTGCTCCTGCTTCTTTCAATAGTCTTTTTGTTCTGAACCGGGTATGAATATCGCAAGTTAATATTTTTTTTGTATAATTCAGTATCTCTTTAGGGTGATTAGCAAATATAATCTCAACTTCCGCACCAGTTTCTTCAATAATACCTTTATAATAATTCACATAGTCCATCCCTGTAAATGTGTGTTTTGATTTCCCAAATATTTCTTCAAATTGAGCTTGAGTAAGCACATCCTTAAATGGATTTATATCTTTTTCATCGAGCAGATCGATATCCAAAAGCTGGTTTCCTACTTCATCACTTGGATAACTTAACATCAACACTATTTTTTTAGCACCTTTTGCTATTCCTCTCAGACAGACCGCAAATCTGTTTCTGCTTAGTATTGGGAAAATTACCCCTATGGTCTCCCCGCCCAACTTTGCCTTCACATCCTGAGCCACATGGTCAGTTGTAACATAATTACCTTGCGCACGCGCTACAATCGATTCAGTAATAGCAAGGACATCATTATCTTTTACATTAAATTCGCCGGATCTGGCCACATTCATAACAACGTCCACAACTATTTTTTTCAGATTATCGCCCTCTTTAATAATTGGTGCCCTAAGTCCTCTTACTACAGTCCCTATTAATCTTTCTAGTTTCTCCATTCTTTTCTTCTTCCTTTCGTCTTGTGATAAACACAACTTTGATTATATCATACCTGTTTATTATTTTCTATTTATTAAGTTACAATTATTTTTTTTCGTAGTATAATATTATTAAGTTTTATCAAAAATAAATCAGCCTTTTGGCTAGGGGTTTTTATGAATAAAGAATATCAGAAAAGAATACTGATTCTCGCATTGTATGCGGGGGAAATCATGATGAAAAGCGGTGCTGAAATATATAGAGTCGAAGATACTATTGTCAGAATATGTAAGGCATGCGAAATTCCTTATGTCGAATGCTTTGCAACAGGAACCGGTATATTTCTTTCCTTAGATAACGGGGAACCTGGTGATGATATGTATACTTTTCTAAAGCGAATTGACAGCACATCAATCGATCTTTGGAAAATCTCTGAAATTAACAGTTTTTCCCGCAAATTCTCTACAACCGATTTATCCGTTGAGAAAGGTTTGGAATTATTAAAAAAAATCGATTCTAAAAAAACCTATCGTCTGCCTGTGAAATTCATTGGCGCATGCTTAATCGGTTCATCTTTTTGTTTAATGTTTGGCGGTGGCATAACTGAATGTTTAGGTTCCTTACTTGCAGTTACTGCGGCTTATGCTCTTTCTTTTATGATCGATAAACTTAAATTTAATAACTTTATCAAAATTTTCTTAAGCTGTGCTCTTGCAACCTTTGTTGCCTTACTTTTAGATTTTACAGGATTAACCTCTTTTATCGGCCCTGTAATAATAGGTTCTGTTACAATCTTTCTTCCCGGCGTTGCCATTACAAATTCGGCTAGAGATTTACTGTCAGGCGGAATGCTTGCCGGTATTGCAGGTGGAGCAGAAGCAATTATTTCGGCCGTTGCGATTGCCAGCGGTGTTGGGCTCATTCTTCAGCTTTGGCACGTCCTGGGAGGTTTCCTATGATGAATTATCCATTATATTTCCACTTTATTATTTCTTTAATCGGAACTTTAGGCTTTTGTATATTATTTCACGTACCGCCTCGTCACATGGCGTCAGCTTCGATTGGAGGAGCGCTTGGCTGGATTACTTTTGT
>JAENWH010000092.1 GCA_016650135.1 Peptostreptococcaceae bacterium | reverse complement strand
GTACGCTTGTTTTAATAATATGTCAATATTTTATTGCAATTTTTATATTCACAATTATTAATATATTAATTTAATTTATTGTTGTAATTTTCCTGCCAATTATTTCAGAACGTTGAAGCCCTGTAATATTCTCATAAGCAGAATTTACATCTATAATTTTAAAATCGCAAGAAATCCCGGCATCATCACAAATAATTTTAATATGCATACCCTATTGGTGACTCTTTAATTAACCGCTTATAAAAGTTTTCGTTCATATTTATCACCACCATTTTTTCTTTTTAAAAAAATAAAGCATCAAAACAGCTGTGGAAATCATAATAACCCATACCACTGGATACATAAACGGCCAACTCAATTCTGGCATATATTTGAAATTCATACCATATAATCCAACAATAAACGTTAAGGGAATGAAAATGGTAGCAATCATAGTTAGAATTTTCATCACTTCGTTCATTCTATTGCTGATACTGGAAAGATACATATCCAGCATACTGGATAATATATCCCTCAAGGTTTCAACAGTCTCCATGATCTGAATGACATGGTCATATAAGTCCCGCATATATATGGATGTGGATTCTTTCATCAGTATGATTTCATTTCGTTCCATCACACCAATAACTTCCCTTAAAGGCCAGACAGCTTTATGCATATACAGCATCTGTCTTTTAAATTTATGAATGACTTTCAAGGTGTCAGGTGAAGGGTTTGAGATTAGTTCATCTTCTGCAAGTTCGATTTCATCGCTCAATTTTTCCAGCACGTTAAAATAATTATCAACAATTACATCCAATAAAGAATAGAGCAAATAATCTGCTCCCATCTTCCTGGTATGCCCGGCACCCTGCCTAATTCTTTCCTGTACAGTACTGTATATTTCTGTTTTTCTTTCGCTAAATGAGATGACATAGTTTTCACCTAATATAAAGCTTTCCTGTTCAGTCGTAAACTCACTTTGTTTTTCATCATACATAAGCAATTTTGCAACTATATAGGTATACTTGTCATAATTTTCAATTTTAGGGCGATTATCGGTATTTAATATACCTTCTAATACCAATGGATGCAAACCAAAAACATCACCCACTTTTTTTATAATATCCACATCATGAATACCTTCTACTTCAATCCAATGTACCTCGGACTTTAAAGTGAGAAGTTGGCTTAATTTATTTATTTCAATGAGGTTCTCCTCATAGTTATCCTCCGTATAACTGAATAGTCTTATTTGAACATCTTTATTCTTTTTATCACCTATGTGGATCAAACTTCCAGGAGGCAACCCAGTTTTTACGGATTTCTTTTTCATCACTGTATTCATCATTAATCCTCTTTATCCTCTTAATCCTTAAAAGTATGCTTGTTTTCCGAAAAACGGGATGTGCTTATTTCCCGAGAAACGGAATGTGCTTATTTCTTGAAAAAACGATTGATTTCTATTTCTGCATTCTCCAATGTGTCAGCACTATGAATCAAATTTTGAGTTGTGTTCATGCCAAAATCCCCTCTGATAGTTCCTGGTTTGGCATCCTCAAATTTGGTGGCTCCTGTAAGGATTCTAACTCCTAGAACAACATTTTCTCCTTCAACAATCATAGCCAGTACAGGGCCAGACATCATATAATCTTCCATACCCGGATAAAAGGACTGGTCTTTGACATGAGCATAATGCTCTCTCAAAATCACCGGATCAAGCTTCATCATCTTTGCACCGGCTACACGATATCCCTTTGCTTCAATTCTGGCGATAATTTCACCAATCAGGCCTCGCTTTACAGCATCAGGTTTCAACATCACATAGGTTCTTTCCATGCTTCTCTCCTTTTATGAGATACAAATTTATTTCATAAACTTCTTTGCAACAGCGACAATGGGTTTAAAGAAAACATTCTCCATATCCTTTTTAACTTCAGCCATTTTTTCGCTGATTAGTATATTCTGAGGGCAATGCTGCTCACATTTTCTGCATTTGGTACAACGGGATGCGTAGGTTGGATTCGAGGTAGTGGCCCCTGTTTGAGTGATATAATTAAAAAATGCTGCACTTTTGTTTTTATTCATATATTTTTGATTGTAACATGAAAAGCAGGTAGGTATATCAACGCCAGACGGGCACGGCATGCAATAACCGCACGCAGTACAGTTCACCTTTGTTTTTTTGCTCAAAATCTCTTTTGCTGTCGCAAATAATGCCAGTTCCTCCGAAGTGAAATCATTAGCCTGCGCCTCAGAAGCTACCCGTATATTCTCGGCGATTTGGTTCTCATTATTCATTCCGGATAATGCGAGCATCACTTCAGGCTGATTCCATACCCATCTCAATGCCCAATCTGCAGCACTTCGAGAAGGTTTAGCCTCCTTCCATATCATATCAACTTCCTTAGGCAGTCCATCAACGATTTTTCCACCGCGAAGAGGTTCCATCACAACAATAGGAATACCTTTTGAAGCAGCATAATTAAGCCCGCCTCTGCCAGCTTGATTGTTTTCATCCAAATAGTTATATTGAATCTGACAAAAATCCCAATCATAAGCATCAATTATTTTCATGAATTCACTTGTTCCTCCATGATAAGAAAATCCCAGGTTTATTATCTGACCAGACTTTTTCTTTTCGTCAATCCATTCAATTATGCCCAAGGTTTTAAGCCTTTCCCATGTTTGAACATCCGGAAGCATATGCATCAGATAATAATCGATATGGTCTGTCTGAAGTCTTTTTAGCTGGGTATTGAATATCTTATCCATATCAGCACTTTTACGTACCATAAATGGCGGCATTTTTGTGGCAATCTTAACCCTGTCCCGATAACCTTTTGCCAGAATTTGTCCCAAAATGATTTCACTTTTGCCTCCATGATAGATATAGGCTGTGTCAAAATAATTAACACCCTGTTCTATCGCTGAAATAATTTGCCTTTCAGTTCTTTCTTCATCCACACTGTTCCCTTTTTTAGGAAACCTCATACAGCCATACCCTAATATGGATAGTTTATCTCCATTTTTATTATTAGATCTATAATTCATCAATGCACCTTTCATTTTTAATTGGAGGTTAATCCTTAATTTTTATAATATAGGTTTTATAATATACTCTTATTTATTATTGCGCAAACATTTTGACTATGATAAAATTAATCAAAGTTTGTTATGGTTTATTTAATGATTCCACTGGCTTCTAGTGTATGTCACAATATGGGTTAATTCTTTTAAATGCTTGCGAAGGAGTGTTTTTAATGAAGAGAATAATCATAATTACATTTATTACAATAGTTACTTTTGCAACTATTAGTTTTGTTCAAAACATAAATGGATTCGCCCTGTCAAATGAAGCTATAGATCCCAACATTAAAACCATCAGAGTCGTTTTGGATGATAATTATCCCCCATTTGTGTTTAAAGACAGTGCGGGGAATCCCCAGGGAATCATCGTTGATCAATGGAAATTATGGGAAAAGAAAACTGGAATAGCAGTTAAACTTTATCCAATGTCTTGGAGTAAGGCTTTGACAGATATGGAAAATGGAGATTACGATGTAATTGACACAATATTTCAAAATGCTGGAAGAGAGAAATTGTATGACTTCACAAAGCCCTATGAGAAGATTAATGCCAACATTTTTTTCCCAAAAGAAATATCCGGCATAACCGATCTTGATTCGCTGAAAGGATTTTCTGTGGCAGTTAAAGTTGGAGATGCAAGTATAATGTACCTGCTGTCCAGCGATGTTGCCGATTTGCATTTATATAATAGTTATGAAGAAATAATCAATGCAGCTAAAACTGGAGAAGTTTCCATTTTTGTTATGGATATGCCTCCCGCACGTTATTTCATGTACAGAGAAAACTTAGAATCTAAATTTAACTATTCCAAGCCGCTATACACAGGTGAGTTCCATAGAGCTGTATTAAAAGGGAATACTGCCATGTTAAATACTGTGGAAAAAGGATTTTCCCTGATATCAGATAAGGAATATGCTGAAATCAACAAAAAATGGTATGGGGAAAATTTAGCTCACAATGAATATTTCATATATATGTTGTACATTTTAGGCATTATTCTATTAGCATTCTCTATTCTTGCTGGATTTAGTTATGCTTTGAAAAGTAAAGTCAACAAAAAAACAAAAGAACTCAAGGATGCTGTCGATGTATTGGAAGAGAGTCAGGACCGACAGGGAAAACAGGCCAGACTGATAACTTCTTTACTAGATGCAATCCCTGACATTTTCTTTTATAAAAATAAAAAGGGGGAATATCTTGGATGTAATCTGGAATTCCAAAAATTTGTTGGAAAGCCAGAGGATGAAATAATAAATAAAACTGACTTCGAATTATTTGGCAATGACAATGCTACCTTTTATATGAAAAATGACAAAATTGTAATGGATACAGGTGAACCTTATAATAATGAGGAAATTATTACTTATCCAAATGGAATGGGAATTTCTATTGATATGCTCAAAGCCCCATATACGGATGTTGATAGCAACATTATAGGGATTATCGGTATAGGCCGTGATATCAGCGAGCGCAAGAGAAATGAAGAAGAAGTCTTATATCTAGGGTATCATGACCAGCTGACTGACTTATATAATCGTAGATTTTACGAAGAAGAAATTTCAAGACTGGATGTCAAAAGAAACCTGCCCTTAACAGTTGCCATTGGTGATGTAAATGGGTTGAAATTAATAAATGATTCTTTTGGCCACGGTATGGGAGATGACTTGCTTTTGAAAGTTGCAGAAGTTTTAAAATGCAACTGTAGAGCTGATGACATAATATCCAGATTTGGAGGCGACGAGTTCGCCATCCTGCTCCCTATAACAGATTATCGCGAAGCCGAAATGGTTGTCAACCGAATCAAAGATAAATTATTAAAACAAAATATAAATGGAATAAATATATCCATCTCATTTGGGATTAAAACTAAAGTCGACGAGAATGAAAATATTCTGGATATAATGAAAAGTTCAGAAGATGATATGTACAGGCACAAACTATATGAAAGCTCAAGCATGAGGAGTAAAACTATTGATCTTATAATGAATACCCTCTATGAAAAAAACCATAGAGAAATGCTACATTCAAAGAGAGTCAGTAAAATTTGCGAAAACATTGCAACAAAAATGAATATGAATATTGAAGTGATTAACCAAGTGAGAATAGCAGGCTTGGTTCATGATATTGGGAAAATAGGTATTGACGAAAGAATCCTTAACAGCCGGCAAAAATTAGGGGACGCTGAATGGGAAGAAATTAAAAAACATTCTGAAATAGGTTACAGGATATTGAGTTCAGTTAACGAATTTTCAGAAATAGCAGAGTTTGTGCTTCAGCATCAGGAAAAATGGGATGGGACGGGATATCCAAAAGGATTAAAAGGAGAACAAATATCCATAGAAGCAAGAATAATTGCTGTTGCGGATGCTTATGATGCCATGACTAGTGAGAGATCTTATGGCAAAATATTGAGCGATGAAGAGGCATCAAAAGAAATCATCAGATGTTCTGGAAAACAGTTTGACCCTGAAATAGCTAAAGCGTTTTTAGAGAAAGAAATTGGCTTAATTAATTACACGGAGGATATTTAAATGTGTAGAATCGTGCATCATTGTTGATTTTTACAGTGCTAATCTGCTGAATATGTTATATAATGGTAATAAGGTTAGAATTAGGAAGAGGTAAATAGATGAATCCGGTAAAAGAAAATGAAGCGAAAAGCATAGAAAAGTTTAAGGATTATCCACTTGATAACAATATAAAAAAAGCGCTAAGTGAATTAGGGTTTAAAAAACCTTTGGAAGTTCAGGCAAAAGTAATCCCCATGATTCTTGCAGGTATGGACCTGATTGTTAAATCGCAAACTGGCAGCGGCAAAACAGCGGCTTTCGCCATCCCTCTCTGTCAAAAAATCGATGTCGAACTGGAAAGTCCTCAGGTTTTAGTATTAACACCAACGCGAGAATTGACCGTACAGGTTAAAGAAGATATGACGGACATTGGCAAGTACACCGGTTTGAAATTTTGCGCCTTACACGGGAACCAGCCGATGGAGCTTCAAAGAAAAGAATTGAAGCAGAAACCCCAAGTAATCGTGGCAACACCCGGTAGAATGATGGACCATTTAAAAAACAAGAATATAAAGCTCCAGGATGTTAAATATCTGGTGATTGATGAAGCGGACGAAATGCTGATTATGGGATTTAAGGAACAGATAGAAACTATTCTCAAAAAAGTGCCTAAAGAAAGAGTGACGCTGCTCTTCTCCGCAACCATGCCTGATGAAATAAATTTCCTAAGCCGTGAATACATGAATAGTCCAGAAAACATCGATATTGAGTCAGAAGTCTCAACCTTTGATAAAATAGAACAAATTTACTATGCTGTCGACGGGCTTAAAAAAGTTGATTTTATGAAAAAAGTCATTGAAAAGGAAAACCCCAGAAAAGCCATTATGTTCTGTAATACTCAGGAGCAGGTAGACAATTTGTTTGAAATTTTCAAGAAGTGGGATCGTTCCACCTGCGCTGTACATGGCGGCATGGACCAGAAAATACGTACTGAGAAGTTAAATGCTTTCAAAAAAGGCGAATACAGGATGCTTATTGCCACAGATGTGGCAGCTAGAGGTTTGCACGTGCAAGGTGTTACTCATATCATCAACTATGGCGTACCTTTTGAGCCTGAAAGTTACATTCACAGAATTGGGAGAACAGGTCGTGTGGATGAACACGGTATTGCAATCACTATGGTTATCCCAAGCGAAATGGAAAGATTTAAAGCACTTGAAACCTTCCTTGGCTATGAAATCCCATGTAAAGGTGGCCACGTTGATAAAAGGCAGAAAACTGAGTCTAAAAACCGAAATAGCAAGGAAAGATTTAAACCAGGTAGCCGTAATGGAAAGAAGGCTTTGGTGCAGTTCATGGCCGGCAGAGATAACAGTGTTTTGAAAACAAGCGATTTTTTGACAGCCGTCAGAAATGTTGATGGTGTTTACAATGAAGACATCGGAAAGGTCGATATAAAAGAAAATATAACTACTGTTGAAATTTTCGATGGTAAGGAAAGTCTGGTAATCAATGCTCTTAAGACTAAGAAAATTAAAGGCAAAATTTATCGGATAAAGAAGGGATAAACGACGAATTTGCTTTGTATTTGCCATTGCCTCCCGATGCCAGTATAAT
>JAENWH010000431.1 GCA_016650135.1 Peptostreptococcaceae bacterium | reverse complement strand
GATGGCTCTAGCGTAGTACTTCCTGTAATTGCGGATTTGAATAATGCAAAAGTGGATATTATACCGGATGCAGATGTGAACTGGTATGTAGATTATAATTTTGCAAATAAAGATATTACCACTGGACTTCCAGTTGGAACACTTAGAATCCCATCTTCCCTGGTGCATAATGACACCATGGAGGTGGGTTCTAGGTTTATTCTAAAAGAGGCTGTGAAAAATGCAAAAGCTGAATTAATAGAATTAATAAAAGAGAATTCTTACGTTTTAAAATACCTGGACGTAGACAATGCAGAGAATATAGAAGAAATTATTCTGACCTGTGCGACAGAATTGGAGTTTTGGGTTAAAACGCCTGATCATAAAGCTGATAGAGAACAGCTATCGACGGCGCAAATATTAAAAGAGCAATACTGGAAGAGAACAGTAGGTCCTGTAAGAACTGCTCTTGAAAAATCCCTCATCTTATTAGACCAATATGGTTTTGAAGTTGAAATGGGTCATAAAGAAGTGGGTGGGATAAAAGCAAAACTGGGGAATTCCGGTCAGTATGACCATGTAATGGAGCAACTTGAAATAGACTGGAAATATTCCAATGCCATACAGGCTGCAGACAATGAAAAACAGGTTAAATATATAGTGAAGGATATCTTCAGGCTTCACGGTCTTGATGTAAGTTTTATGGCTAAACCCATAGAAGGCGTCGCAGGAAATGGAGAACATACCCATATGGGTATTGCTGCAAAACTTAAAAATGGAAAAGTTATAAGTCTGTTTGCAGCAAAAGACATGGAAAAAGAGTTCATGAATCCGATAGGGTTTGGAGCTTTGATGGGGATCCTTAAAAATTATGAAATAGTAAATCCTTTCATTAGTAACACTAATGATTCAATAAATAGATTAAAACCTGGCTATGAGGCACCTGTTTGCATAGTTACCTCAATAGGCCACAGCGCAAAGTCGCCTTCAAGAAACAGAACAGTACTCGTAGGACTTGTTCGTGATGCACAAAATCCCCTTTCAACCAGGTTGGAAATGAGATCACCTAATCCGAAGAGTAATACATATTTGACTATAGCAACCTGTTACATGGCAATGATGGACGGAATAAAAGCTGCTTTAGAAGCGAAAAAAACCGCTCAGGAGTTGTTGACATCCTTATCAAAACCTTATGGGCAGGAAGATTTTTATCTTGAAAAAGATAGAGAATACAGAAGTGAAAAAGATGTTTTTGAGGCGTTTACACCTGAAGAAAGAGACAAACTGTTTGGGCACCCTCCAAATACAGTTTGGGAAAATATTTCTGCGTTCGATAAATATCCGGAGAAATTGAACATATTTCTGGAGAATGGGGCAATGGATAAATTGACGCTGGATTCTTACAAAGAAGCTACCATGGCTCAATGGACAACGGAATTGCATAACAGAATAATTCCTGAAACAATGGACTTGGTCAGAGAGTGCAAACGAGCCCATGATGAAGATGAGTGCACAGATTTTGACATGATGAATTGGGGTCAAATACATAATTTGAGAGTGTATCTGGGGCAGAACACAATCGAGGAAAAGTGTTTGCTTTCAAGAATAATAACGGCGTTAGACGACAAAGATTACAACCTTGCATCAAATCTCCAGATAGAAATGCAGGAAAAATCATCAAATCTTTCAAAATTATATTACAATTATAAAAAGAATTTGTTATAGGAGACGATGATGTTAGATATTAAAAAAATAAGAGAAGAATATGAAGCAACTAAAAAAGCGATAGAGTCAAGAGGGCAAGGGTCTTTTGGGATAGAAAACATTCTTCAGTTAGATGAAAAGCGTAGAGGCCTGCTTGCAACTGTTGAACAAATGAAGAACAGACAAAATGTGGATTCCAAGGAAATCCCTGTCCTTAAAAAACAAGGGAAGGATACTGCGGTCTTAATGAGCGAGATGAAACAGCTTTCTGATGAAATAAAGAAACTGGACAGTGAAGTGGGGGTCGTGGAGGAAGAAATTAAAAATACTCTTCTATATATACCGAATATGCCACAGGCAACAGTTCCTGTCGGTAAGGATGAAAATGACAACCTGGAAATCAGAAAGTGGGGAGAACCAAGAACTTTTGATTTTGAACATAAAGCGCATTGGGATGTGGGACAAGATTTGGACATTCTTGATTTTGAAAGAGCAGCCAAAATTGCCGGTGCCAGATTTACTGTATATAAAGG
>JAENWH010000014.1 GCA_016650135.1 Peptostreptococcaceae bacterium | reverse complement strand
CTTGGCAAGGCGATGCTCTACCCCTGAGCCACTTCCGCAAAATTTAATTGGTGGGGGGAGGTGGATTCGAACCACCGAAAGCTCAGCTAACGGATTTACAGTCCGCCCCCTTTAGCCACTCGGGAATCCCCCCATATTGATCTGAAAAATGGAGCTGGTGGAGGGAATCGAACCCCCAACCTGCTGATTACAAATCAGCTGCTCTACCGTTGAGCCACACCAGCAAAATACATATTCATTACTGTGTCCGTAAAAAATGGCGATCCGGATCGGGCTCGAACCGACGACCTCCAGCGTGACAGGCTGGCATTCTAACCAACTGAACTACCGGACCACATAATTTAAAATGGTGGGCGCTATAGGGCTCGAACCTATGACCCTCTGCTTGTAAGGCAGATGCTCTCCCAGCTGAGCTAAGCGCCCTGGGCATGTGTTTTTAGTTACTTGACACATTTATTTAATATATAGTATTGAGCATTACTTGTCAATACTTTTATACTAATTTCCTCGTTATTTTTTTGGCTCCAAGGGTGGGGCTCGAACCCACAGCCTATCGGTTAACAGCCGAGCGCTCCACCATTGAGCTACCTTGGAACGTTTCTAAAAGGCGAGTCGAATATTATCTTAACATAGCGATCCAGGCATGTCAACGAGTTTGCAAAACTTTTCTATTTAAAATTTTAACGGTTCCATTTGTTACATTATTTAGTATATTTTCCAGATTTTCGCTGTTCTCAGGAGCAGTCGAGAAAGTCGCATTTACAATATCTGTATATCCAATATTGTCAATATAAAAGTTCTCTACCAAACTAATATTCTGCAATTTATTCAGATAGCAGTAATCAAAACTCACATTAAAATTTTCCATTTCACGGATTTCTATAATCCCAGCGGCCTCAATGGCCAATTTCGCCGAACTGGTATATGCTCTGACAAGTCCTCCTGTCCCCAGCTTGACACCACCAAAATATCTGGTAATGACAACAGCAATATTTGTAATACCTTCTGAAACAAGCATCTGTACAATAGGTGCTCCTGAAGTGCCCTGCGGTTCTCCATCATCACTTGCCCACTGAATTTGAAACTTATCACCAATTATCATTGCAGGTACATTATGAGTTGCCCCCTTGTTCTCTGTTTTTATTTTAACAATAAAAGCATCCCCCTCTTCTTTTGTATTTGCGGGTGAGACGTGAGCGATAAATTTCGATTTTTCAATTATCTGCTCCACTGAAGCAGCTTTATCAATTGTTTTATACAGTATCATAATCCTTTAACCTGTTGTAGTCAGCAAATTCCAATTCTAGATGGAACAAGGTGCCTGACTCCAGATACTCCATTTCTATCACTCTTCCTTTTTCACAGAGATAGGACGAAATGTCACCTCTTTCATAAGGGATTAATAATTTGGCAGTCACTCGGTCAGAAAATATTTTCTTCTTGATCAATTCTATTAGTTTATCAATGTTTTTTCCTTCTTTTGCAGAAATATTAATGGACTCGCCGATATATGTAGGCACGAATTCTTCTTTCAGAAGGTCTGTTTTGTTGTATATAAGCATTTTTTCTTTGTCTGCCGCACCAATCTCTTCAAGCACCTTATTTGTCACCTCTATATGGAAATCATGTGCTTCATAAGATGCATCCACCACTTGAAGTAAAAGGTCGGCATAAAGAACCTCTTCCAAGGTGGCTTTGAAAGCCTTAATCAAGGAATGAGGCAGTTTACTGACAAAACCAACCGTATCAATTAAAATAAACTCATAATTGGTATCAAGTCTTATATTTCTCTGCGATGTATCAAGAGTAGCAAACAACACATCCTTTTCAAAAACAACTTTTTCTTCCTTTTCAGTAATTTCCAAAAGTTTGTTCATCAGGGCCGACTTGCCTGAATTTGTATAACCTACAAGAGCTACAACCGGTAATCCTGATTTATTTCTCTTTGCCCGTTGCGTATTTCTGGTACTTCTCATTTGAACGATTTCAGCCTTGATCTCATCCATTCTTTTGTCAAGATGTCTTCTGTCAGTTTCCAGCTTTTTTTCTCCTGGACCTCGGTTACCAATGCCTCCCTGCCTTGACAGAGATTTTCCAAAACCGATAAGTCTTGGAAGTCTGTACTGAAGTTGCGCCATTTCAACCTGAAGTTTCCCCTCTTTGGAAATAGCCCTGTCCGCAAAAATATCCAAAATAAGAATTGTTCTGTCTATCACCTTCATATTAAGCTGATCTTCCAGGTTTCTAAGCTGAACACCGGAAAGTTCATCATTAAAAATTACCATGTCGGCACCCATCGCCTGACACATCTCCTCTAGTTCAATTACTTTCCCTTTTCCTATATATGTGGCGGGATTCTTTTTTTCCAGGTTTTGAATTATTTGGCCAAGCACAACAACATTTGCAGCTTCTGCAAGACCGTTAAGCTCTTCCATAGAATTTGTGATATCCTCATTCATTTGTAATCCAACCAAGATTGCCCTGTATTCCTCATTGGTGATCACTTCATTATTATCGTTAAACTGTAACATTTGCCTAATTCCCTTAAGCCTTTCTTTTAATCAAAAAACCCTCAAATCAACAAAAATCATTGCCAACCAGAGGGTTTCATATACCGATATATTTACAAATGCAATTTGGCCAATTCTTCATAGAATCTTGAGTTAAGAACTTTTATGTGAGTTCCCTTCATACCAAGAGATCTGGATTCAATAACTCCTGCACTCTCCAATTTACGAAGTGCATTTACTATTACTGATCTTGTAATTCCTGATCTGTCAGCTACCTTGCTTGCTACAAGCAGCCCCTCATTCCCGTTGAGTTCTTCAAAAATCTTTTGAACTGCTTCTATTTCCGAATAAGAAAGTGTTCCTATCGCCATCTGCACGACAGCCTTCTTTCTGGCCTCTTCATCAATTTCCAAAGACTTTCTTCTTTGCATTTCAAGCCCTACAACCGTTGCCCCATACTCTCCAAGTACTAAATCCTCATCCGTAAATTCAGGATTATATCTTGTTAAGATTAAAGTGCCCCATCTCTGTCCGCCGCCTTGAATAGGTATAATTGTATAAAGTTTATCATATGTGTCATAATCGTATTTGAATATTTCCAAAGCTTCCTCACCTTTAAGATTTGTCAGCGTAGTGGAAACCTTCAGCAGCGCTTCATTATATTCATTTGGAAATTGTTCATTTCCAGTTTCCGGGTCAGTAATTGTTGAACTATCCTCTTTGATTTTGTAACGCACGCCGATTACTTTACCTCTTTTATTAGTAATGTAAACATTTGCATCCATTAATTCACTTAATATACCGCATAAGTCTCCAAAAGAAAATACGCCTGATATGCTTTCTCTTAAAAGCCAATTCAATTTTCTTACCTTCGCTAAAATTTGGTTGCTCATCTATTTTCTCCTTGTAACCAATTTGATATGACTTATATATAGTTACATTATATATAATCTTAGCCAGTAATCAATACATTTTTTTGATTTTTCAAAAAAGTTTCCTTTTTTGACACAATTCAAAAATATTAGAATCCTCCCTTGTAGATTTTGCCGAATTGTTTATAAAATAAACCTGTCTATATCATCTGCATGAATTCTTCCTACAAATCTTTCCTGGACATATTCCTTGTCAATTACAATTTCCTTCTCCATCATTTCTGAAATATTATATGAAATATCCTCAAGAAGTTTTTCCATAATTGTGTGAAGTCTTCGTGCCCCTATATTTTCGGTCTGCTCATTCATCAAAAATGCCATCGTTGCTATTTCCTGAATTGCTTCTTCTGAAAATTCAATTTTTATGCCTTCAGTTTCAAGCAGCATTATATGTTGTTTCAGCAAAGCGTTTTCTGGCACAGTCAGTATTTTCACAAATGCTTCCTGGTTCAAACTAGAAAGTTCTACTCTGATTGGGAATCTGCCCTGCAATTCCGGTATTAAATCTGTTGGTTTTGCAATATGAAATGCTCCCGCACCAATAAACAGAACGTGGTCTGTCTTTACAGGACCATATTTTGTATTCACTACACTACCTTCAACGATTGGCAGAATATCTCTTTGTACACCTTCCCTTGATACATCTGCTCCGGAACGGTATGATGAGCCTGAAGCGATCTTATCAATTTCATCGATAAATATAATACCATTTTGCTCAGCACTCTCCAGTGCTTCCTCCGTAACCTGATCCATATCCAGTAAATTTTGTGCTTCTTGCTCACGAAGTATTTTTCTGGCGTCTTTTACTCTGACTTTTTTCTTTTTAGTTTTTTGCGGCATCATATCGCCAAAAATATTTCCTATGGCAATCATACCTTCATTCCCCATATCAAGGTTATTTCCCTTTGGTGCTTCTTTTATCTGAATTTCAATAAATTGCTCTTCAAGCAACCCATCTCTTAATTGTTGTCTTACCTGTTCTCTTGCAAGCTCTATATCACCTTTTTCAGATGGATCTTCTTTTGAATCTTCCATTGTCGTTTTCGGGCTTTGATACCCGCCGCCCATAATAAAATCAAAAGGTCCTCTGACACCACCAGGTGCAGTTGGAGGTTTTTTCTTCCCTGGTATAATTGCTTCAATGATTTTTTCCTCAGTTATCTCATCGGCAATAGAATATTTTTCCTGTAGTCTGTTTTGCTTCGTTATTCTTATGGCCGCTTCAACCAGATCGCGAACCATTGAATCTACATCTCTGCCTACATAACCGACCTCTGTGAATTTTGTCGCCTCAACTTTGACAAATGGCGCGTCCATAAGTTTTGCTAGCCTTCTTGCTATCTCCGTCTTTCCAACACCAGTTGGGCCTATCATTAAAATATTCTTCGGTGTTATTTCCTCTCTCATTTCATCAGACAGCAAACTTCTTCTATATCTGTTTCTAAGAGCAATTGCTACGGATTTTTTTGCTTCATCCTGACCGATAATAAATTTATCCAGCTCTGCAACAATTTCTTTTGGAGTCATTTTATTAAAATTATTCATACTCAGATACCCCCTTAAAGCTTTTCAACTGATATATTGTCATTTGTGTAAACACAAATAGATGCAGCTATCTTTAATGATTCACGCACAATTTCTTCTGCTGTCAATGATGTATGATTATAAAGTGCTGCCGCAGCAGCATAGGCATAATTACCCCCTGAACCTATTGCAATGTAATCCGAGTCCGGTTCAATAACTTCCCCATTTCCGGAAATCAGCAAAATATTCTCTTTATCTGCAGCAATCATCAGCGCCTCGAGATTTTTCATAGCCCTGTCGCTTCTCCATAACTGTGCAAGTGCAACAGCTGCTTTTTTTAAATTGCCGGAATGCTCCTCCAATTTTTTTTCAAATTTTTCAGTTAAACTGAATGCATCTGAAACTGATCCTGCAAACCCTGTAACAACAGAATTTTTATATATTTTTCTTACTTTCTTGGCCGTAGCCTTCATAATCGCTGTCTGCCCCATGGTTACCTGTCCGTCTCCACCAATGCATATATCATCAGCGCTTCTTTTTACTGCAACGATTGTTGTTGCATGAAATTCAATCATTTACAAATCCTCCTATTAATCTCTTGGTTATTTATCTCTTTTACTTTTTACATCAGACTATTCTTTATACCCACATTCGTTGTTTGAACACGCATAACTTGAATTCTTTGTCTTTTTTTCTACAATAATCGAATTGCAGTTTGGGCACTTCCTGCTGGTCGGTTTACTCCAAAAAACCTGGTCGCACTCAGGATAGCCATTGCAGCCGTAAAAAACTCTTCCTGACTTACCTCTTCTTACAATAATATCTTTACCACATTTAGGGCATTTTGCATCTACTTTGTTTACTATTTGTTTTGTATTTTTACATTCCGGATATCCTGTACAAGCAATAAACTCACCAAACCTACCCTGCTTTTTAGCCATTGGTTTACCGCATTTTTCACACATTTCTCCCGTTAATTCATCTTCTATTACAAGTTTTTCAATTTCTGCATCAGCAATAATAAGTTCTTCTTTTAATATACCATAAAAATCTCCAACAATTTCTTTCCAGTCAATATTTTTTATTTCTATATCATCTAATCTGTCTTCCAGCTTTGCAGTAAAATCAGCATCAACAATCTCTTTAAAATATTTTTCAAGTAATTCAGTTACAATAAATCCCAAATCCGTGGGTACAAGTGATTTTTTATCTCTAATTATATATCTTCTTTCTAAAAGTGTTCCGATAATTGGTACGTATGTACTTGGTCTGCCAATATCTTTCTCTTCCAAATCTTTTACTAGACTTGCTTCTGTGAATCTTGCCGGAGGTTGAGTAAAGTTTTGTTCACTCATAAGATCTTCCAAATTAAGTTTATCGCCTTCCTCAAGAGCAGGTAACATTTTTTCGTCACTTTCGTCAACATTATCAACATAAAGCTTTAAATACCCATCAAATTTAATTTTTGATCCAGTAGCTCTGAAACTGTAGTCGCCATTCTTTATTTCAGCAGAAACACTATCGTAAACAGCCGCAGTCATCTGGCTTGCCATGAACCGAGACCAAATCAGTTTATATAAATTAAACTGATCTTTTGTCAAAGAGACCTTAATTTCATCAGGACTCAATTCAATATAGCTTGGCCTAATTGCTTCATGTGCATCCTGCACATCCTTTTTTTTATTCGTGTATACATTCTTTCCAAGATACTCTTTCCCGAGTTTTTCTGTAATATAAACAGCAGCAGCGCTGATTGCCTCTTCAGAAATTCTCACTGAGTCGGTTCTGATATAAGTGACTAGACCAACCGTCCCACGTCCTTTCACATCAACACCTTCATAAAGCTGCTGCGCAATCTGCATTGTTTTTTTAGTTTGAAATCCCAATTTGTTTGATGCGTCCTGCTGAAGGCTGCTTGTCGTGAATGGCGGGTAAGCTTTTCTGGTTCTTTCCTTTTTTTCAACCTTATTGACAATATATTCTTTATCTTTTAATTCGCTTAATATTTTATCGGCTGACATTTTGTCATCAACAGAAATTTTCTTTCCTTTGTAATCTGATAGTTTTACAGAAAAACTTTTGTCATTCAACTTTTTCAGCCCTTGTAAAACTGCACTGATATTCCAAAATTCTTTAGGAATAAAAGCCTTTATCAGTTTTTCTCTGTCACATATTATTTTTAATGCTGCAGATTGGACTCTACCTGCACTCAATCCTCTTCTTACCTTACGCCAAAGAAGTGGACTAATTTGATATCCAACCAACCGATCCAGCACTCGCCTTGCCTGCTGCGCATCCACTAATTTTAAATCGATTTGTCTGGCGTTTTTTACCGCTTTCTGAATTGCTGTTTTAGTTATTTCATTAAAAACAATTCTGCATGCTTTCTTTTCATCTATTCCAAGTAAAAAAGCAATATGCCATGAAATTGCTTCTCCTTCGCGGTCATTATCTGTTGCCAGATATATTTTAGAAGCATTCTTTGCCTCTGCTTTCATTGCCTTTATTACATCTCCTTTTCCTCTAATTGAAATGTATTCCGGTTCAAAATTATTTTCAATATTTATTCCCAGTTTGCTTTTCGGCAAATCCCTAATATGTCCAACGGAAGCGATTACTTTGTAATTGCTTCCTAAAAATTTACCTATTGTTTTTGCCTTTGAGGGTGATTCAACTATCACCAAAGCCTTGGAGTTGGCCATTAAATAATCCTCCTATGGATATCTGTATATTTCATTTATGATTTAATTTGTATCACTAAAGAAAGATTATATTTGTAAAACGCTTATTTTGCAACAAATATTTTTCCCATGCAGGAATAAATAAGCCCCTTCATTTCCAAAACTGTAATCATAGCGTTCACTTCACCGGCACCTTTTCTTGTTGTTTTACAAATAGAGTCAACGGTTATTTCACTTTCTGTTTCTATTGCTTCGTAAATAATAATTTCATCTTTTCCAAGGGTTTTCTTCAGTTGAATGCTTTCCTTTCTTTTTAACCCCAGTTCATCGATAATATCATCAACAACTGTTATTGGAACAGCTCCATCCTTTATCAACTTATTGGTTCCAATACTGTATATATTGTTGATATTACCAGGTACTGCATAAAGATTTCTCCCCTGCTCCGCAGCATATTCTGCTGTAATTAGAGAGCCACTTGAAATTCCAGCCTCTACAATTACTGTCCCAGCCGAAAGCCCGCTTATTATTCTGTTTCTGATAGGGAAACTATAATTTGTAGGCTGAAATTCAGGAGGGAATTCAGACAGCAGTAAACCATTTTCCAGAATTTCAATCATAAGATCTTTATTTGTCTTTGGATAGCATACATCCACACCACATCCAAAAACAGCAATGGTCTTTCCCTTATTTTCTAATGAGCCCTTATGCGCATACGTGTCTATCCCCGTAGCCATACCACTGACCGTTACAATTTCGTATTCTGCCAGTTTTCTGCCAAGCATTTGAGCTGCCCATTTTCCATAACCCGTTGCATGTCTAGAGCCTACCACAGATATACAGGTATTACTAGCTATCTTAATATCACCTCTGTAATACAAGACGGATGGAGAATCTTTAATATATCTTAACATGCAAGGGTAATCTTCCTCCAGAGGAGTAACTGTTTTTATAGGATATTTATTTAATAAATCCAGCATCATCACAGGCCCATCCCTTCTTTATCGGTTTTCCTGTACTGCAAAGCCTCCCCAATATGCTTCAATTCGATGTTTTCCTTCTCATCTAAATCCGCTATTGTTCTAGCCACTTTTATTATTTTGTAATAGGATCTCATAGTAAGTCCCATTTTTTCAAAGGCTTCTGACAATAATCCCTTTGTTTCTTTGTTCAGATTACAATATCTGTTTAAATTTTGGCCTTTAAGCTGGGAATTATAATCAATTTCAATATGTTTATATCTTTCCTTCTGCAGATTTCTTGCTTTTGCAACATCCAGGGCCATTTCCCTGGAGCTTAAGCCTTTAGACCGTCCTATCCTTATTTCTTTATACTCAAGTGCCATTAATTCCACCTTTAGGTCAATTCTGTCTAAAATCGGCCCGGAAAGTTTGGATTTATAACTTTGTATCTGAGCACTGCTGCAAATACATTCATGCTTCGAATCACCTAAATACCCGCATCTGCAGGGATTACAGGCGGCAACCAGAATAAATTCCGCCGGGAAAGTCACCATCCCGCTCATTCTGTTTATTCTGATTTCGCCTTCTTCAAGAGGCTGCCGCAGCATTTCAATTGCATTTTGATTGAATTCCGGTATTTCATCTAAAAACAAAATTCCATTATGCGCCAATGAAATTTCTCCAGGTTTTAACTTGGTACCACCGCCGATAAGCGCCAATGGAGATATGGTGTGATGTGGCATTCTAAAAGGTCTTTCCCCGATGGATTCTTTATTTTTCGACAACTCTCCTGCAACACTATGAATTTTGGTTACCTGGAGAATTTCTTCTTCTGACATAGGCGGCAGTATGGTTGAAAGCCTCCTTGCCAGCATTGTTTTTCCAGCGCCTGGCGGGCCAGTCATCAGAATATCATGGCATCCTGCTGCGGCAATCGCTAATGCCCTTTTGACGTTGTCCTGCCCGATTACATCTGCATAGTCTTCCTTATTTTCCAGACTGACAGCAGAATGATTTTCTTCCTTTATATATCTTTTTATTAGAACAACCCCGTTAATGTGGTCTACTACCTTTTTCAGGTGCTCCGCCGGAAATATTTCCACCTCTGAAACCAAAGCAGCCTCTTCCATATTCCAGACAGGGACAAATATTTTTTTCATTCCTGCATCCCGTGCACCTAAAACTAAGGGCAGAACACCTCTTACCTCATTGATTTTACCATCTAAAGATAATTCTCCAATGAAAACATACTGGTTCAGTCTATAGGTTTGGACTTCTCCAATTGCTGCAAGCATTCCAACTGCAATGGGCAGATCAAAATGGCTTCCAGCCTTCCGTGTGTTTGCAGGGGAAAGATTTATTGTTATTCTTTTTGCGGGAAATTTGAAACCGGAATTTACAATAGCAGCCCTTATTCGGTCTCTTGCTTCCCGAACGGTAATATCTGGAAGCCCTACCATTGTAAGTGCAGGCAAACCATTATTCAAATCCGTTTCAACTGTGATTAAATTCGATTCAATACCGTATAAAGATGTGGTGTAAACTTTCGATAACATGCCATGCCTCCTAAAACACATTGCTGATTTGTCGTATAAATGGTTTTTTATTAATGATTAATATTTCAATGATATCTATTCTGCACTTGCTGCAATCGCAGCCGGTAATAAGCAAATAATAATTTGCAACGCCACGTATTTTTCTTTGTTTCGCCTTATTAACGGCTTCGCACGGCAACCCATGGTCCGTGCTGCTCCTTGTCTTCACCTCAAAAAAAATAATTTCTTTATGCAGTTTTGCAATAATATCAATTTCCCCATATCTGGTTCTGAAATTCTGCTCCAAAATTGTATAGCCTTTCTTTTCTAAATAACTCCTCGCAAGCATTTCCCCCATTTTTCCTAAGTTCACTGTTCACCTCTTATTTTCAATTTTCCAAATAGTATTACCAAAATCTATATATTTGTTATATATTATCTTAATTGTAAATATTTGTCAACACATGTTGTTTTTAAAGGCTTCTGTTTTCACAAAAGCCTCTTTTGATTGTTATTTTTCTTAAATATTCTTCCCTCACAAATGTTCTTTCCTCACAGCAGAAATTTTTGTATTGCGAACGCCACCCCATCCTCGTCGTTGCTATGCGTAATAAATTTAGCGATTTCCTTTATCTGGTCTTTACTGTTTCCCATGGCTATGGACAACCCCGCAGCTTTTAGCATGGCTCCATCATTCGGGCTGTCTCCAAATGCCATTATATTCCTCTCCTCTATTCCCAGTCTGTGGCTTATTTTTCTGATTGCATCAGCTTTACTGGTCGTTTCTCCACCAATTTCCAGATTGTAATCAAACGAAGATGTTATGGTTACATTTTTCAGTTGCTCTAATACCACCACCATCTTTTTTTTATCTTCCGGCTTTCCAAAATTAATATTAATGTTTTCCACATTTCCTTTATTTGATAATATAAATTCAAATAGGTTTTTAATTGGTTTTCTGGTTTTAAGAACGTAATCACTGTGTTTTTTGGTTAATCCTGTTGTCTCAATATTCTCATATATTTTTTTGTCCACGTAAGCATCCCCTGAAATAAATGCTTCAATCATAAAATCATACTGGCAAAGAAGGTCCACGATTATTTCTATTTCTTTTTCCCCTATTAAATTCGAGTAAATTGTCCTGGCTTCTTTTACATCAAACACCCTTGCTCCATTTGAAGTAACAAGGTAATGAATACCTTTTATTTTAAGGATTTCGTCTGGCAAAGCCGAAAAAGCCCGTCCTGTCGCTATTACCACGTAAAGATTCTTTTGAATCACATTTTCTATGGCTTCTTTGGTAACCTGAGTTAGCAATCCTATACTGTTTAAGGTTGTGCCATCCAAATCCAAAGCAATTAATTTAATTTCCATTTATAACTTTCCTCTTTCCCTATTTCTCCACAATATCTAAAAACTCCCTGTTGTATTTACGTACAAATTTCATATTACAGGAATCCCCATGCCCAGGATAAATGGTTATGTCATTATCCCACTTATCAACCGTATTTTTAATACTTTCTGACATTTTAGCATCAGAACCGTCTTTCAAATCAGTTCTTCCTAGATCCACATTAAAAATGGTGTCTCCAGTAAACGCTACTTTACTTTTTTCTGAATAATAGCATACGCTTCCTTCTGTATGACCAGGCGTATGTATCACATTAATTTCTTCATCAAGAAGTGTTAAACTTTCATTACCCTCCAACACCTGATTAACGATATCTTTGTACATGTTCAGGTCCCCTCTGTGCAGCAGTACCGGGCAGTCAAAGGTATCTCTGATTTTCTTTACGCCGCCTACATGGTCATAATGATGATGCGTTAAAAGGATAGCCTTGGGTTTGATTTTCAATTCTTTAATCAATTTAATATATTTTTCAGGGTTATAACCTGGATCAATAATGAAACATTCCGTACAATCCTTCTGATATAAAACATAGCCATTACTTTCCAAATTACCGCCAACAATTTTCTTTATTCTCATTTTTCATTCTTCCTTCAATCTTATTTTATTACACATTATTATTTTAGCCTATTTTCTGCTTTGTTGCAAATATATGTTGATTTACTTTCATTAAGTGATAAAATAGTCACTATCGAAGAATTTAACCAAAGAAAAGGAATAACAGATGAAAATAGCAATCGTAGGAGCTGGTAAACTTGGGTTGAAAGTTGCTGAAGCCCTTTTAGGTGGAGATCACTCTGTAACAATTATTGACAAAAATGATGAGACGCTTCATAAATTAGCTTCCCATATGGATATTATGACTGTCACTGCAAATGCAAAACAAATAAGTGTTTTAGAAAGCCTTGGGATTGAATCTTATGACTATCTGCTTGCTGCAACCGACAGAGATGAAAAAAATATTGTCATTGCTTCCATAGCAAAAAAACTTGGCTGCCATAGTGTGATTGCAAGAGTCAGAGACCCTGAGCACATGTACCAGCTGGATTTTATCAAACAGCATTTTTCAATTGATTCAATTGTAAATCCCGATTTATCAATCACTTTGGAAATATACAAATACCTGGTTGAAAAGTACACCTTAAGCAATGGCATTTTTACCAGCGGCAAAGTATCACTTTTAGAGTTCCCCGCGAGAAAATTTCCTGCAATAAATAAAATTTCTATGAATTCTTTTGGCCAGATACTTCCAAATATGCTTGTTGTCGCCATTTCAAGAAACGGGAAGATAATTGTTCCACATGGGGACACAGTAATCAAAGAGGATGACGGGCTTTATGTCATTGGCGAAAAAGAGCCAATTATGAAGCTTTCAGCCAAAGTTCATGAAAGAGGCAAATATACAAATGTTCAAAAAATAATGATTATCGGCGGTGGTAAAACCGGCCTTTATTTAGCGAAAAAGCTTTCAGAATTTGGGATTGCAGTTAAAATTGTAGAAAAGGAAAAAACGCGTTGCCATTACTTAGCTTCTCATTTGGATGATAGTGTTATCATACTGAATGGGGATGGAACAGATATAGGTTTCCTTGAAGATGAAAATTTTGATGAAATGGACGCCTGCGTCACGGCTACAGGTTATGATGAAGAAAATCTGCTTTTAGCCCTTGTTGCTAAACAGCATGGCATTGAAGACGTCATTGCAAAGATTAGTCGAGAAAGTTATTCCGAACTAATTGGTAATATGGGAATTGATATGGCTTTAAACCCTGTGGACATTTGCACCAGCAATATTTTGCGCTTTATTCAGGGCTCAAAAAGAATTCTTTCCTCACAACTTATACAGGGGCAGGCAGAAATAATGGAACTTGTGGCAGATTCCAGAATGAAGCTGGTTGACATTCCACTTAAAAATTTGGAACTGCCAGATGGGGCAATTATCGCGGCAATCCAACGCGGAGTAACTTTAATAATACCCAATGGGGACACTGAAATTAAAAGAGGAGATCGTGTAATTGTACTTTGTCTTCTGTCTGAAATAACCGAACTTGAAAAATTATTAAGGACAACAAAAGCAAGTTTCTTTAAGTAGGGGTGAAATACACATATGGACTTAAATTGGAATGTAATATTTAGAGTTACAGGGGCATTGTTTATTGTAATTGGCTTTTCCATGATCCCTGCGATGATTGTATCTGTCATTTATACTGAACCTGATATTACGGGAGCTTTTATAAAAACAATTATACCGTCAATTCTTTTTGGCGGTTTATTAATATTATTAAACAAACAGAAAGAAGGCAGGACAAAAGTAAGAGACGGATATATCATTGTTGCACTTTGCTGGATTCTTGCATCATGTGTTGCCGCTGCTCCCTTTATTATTTCAGGTGAAATTGCAAACCCAATCGAAGCTTTTTTTGAAACCTGTTCAGGTTTTAGTACAACCGGTGCTTCTATTCTCACAGATGTTGAAGCCATGTCGAAAGGGCTGCTTTTCTGGAGATCTTTCACTCACTGGCTTGGCGGTATGGGGATACTAATATTTGCAATTGCACTTTTACCCAGTCTTGGAATAAGCGGTCAGGCAATTGCAAAAGCGGAGACGCCGGGTCCAACTTTAGATAAACTTACGCCAAAATTATCCGATACCGCTAAAATGCTGTACCTGCTGTATCTCTGTTTTACAGTTGCAGAAACGATTCTATTAATGTTTGGAGGTCTCTCGCTTTTTGATTCCCTTGTTCATACTTTTGGGACCGTTGGGACTGGAGGTTTTTCTTCCTATAACGACAGCATCGCCCATTTCGACAGCGCCTATGTAGATATCATCATTTCAATTTTTATGATTTTGTCAGGAGTAAACTTTAATCTTTATTTCATCATAATCAGACAAAATCTCAAAGGTTTCTTTAAAGATGCTGAACTCAGACTGTATCTTTCAATTATTGGTATATCAACTTTTTTAATAGGGTTCTACCTGTATGCTGCAGGCGATATGAGTAACATATGGACGTCTTTCCGGTATTCCTTATTTCAGACTGCAACAATAATTACCACAACAGGGTATGTAACAGCAGATTTTTATTTATGGCCAACCTTCTGTAAAATGCTTCTGCTTATTCTAATGTTTGTTGGCGCATGTTCCTGTTCAACCGGCGGCGGAGTAAAAGTTATACGTATTTTAGTAATTTTAAAACTTATTAAAAGAGGTATTTTACTGAAGCTTCATCCAAATGCCTTTGTGTCTTTGAAAATGAATAATAAACCCTTGCCAGTTGATACGTCTTCAGCTATTACAAGTTTTGTATTTCTTTATATGTTTACAATTTTCGCGGGTACTATTATAGTTTCAATGGATGGTTTCAGCCTTCTGACCAGTTTCAGCGCAGTAGTCGCCTGTCTTGGAAATATTGGTCCAGGCTTTGATTTAGTTGGTCCGGTTATGAACTATAGTATTTTTTCAAATGTGTCAAAGCTGCTTTTATCCTTTATAATGCTGGCAGGTAGGCTGGAATTATTTACCATATTTCTGCTGCTAACGCCAAGATTCTGGAACCCTAACAGATAAACTATAACAGGTGGTGAATAAATGTCTTTAAACTATTCAATAATTATTAAAATGACGGGCTTGATTTCACTAATATTAGGATTTTCAATGCTTCCTTCCCTAATTGTGAGTTTTCTTTACGATGACCCATCAGTTAGTTTTGCCTTTGGTCTTTCCAGCATACCTTTGCTTATAATTGGCCTTTTAATTCTGTTTTTGACAAAAAATATATCGAAAAGTTTTAAAGTCCGAGATGGCTACTTTGCAGTTACCTTTTGTTGGATAGTTGCTTCTCTGCTGGGAGCATTTCCATACTATTTATCAGGAGCCGTTGCCTCTTTTGGAGATGCAATTTTTGAATCGACAGCCGCTTTTACGACCACAAACTGTTCCGTAATCAGCAATCTGGGTTTACCGTTGAGCATTGTGCTTTGGAAAGCTGTTGCCCATTGGATTGGTGGTTTAGGAATTATAATTTTTGCGATTTCAATCCTGCCGGCTTTAGGTATTAACAGTCTTAAACTGGGAAGCCCTGAAGCGGATACCCCAAACCTCAACAAAGTGAAAACCAAAATTTCAGGGTCATCCAAAACTTTATATCTGATATATTTAGGGTTGACAGTGCTGGAATTCATACTGCTCTTATTTGGTAAAATGGGAGTTTTTGAAGCCATAATAAATACATTAGGAAGTGTCAGCACGAGTGGAATCTCAACAAGTATTTCAAGCATCTCTTCTTATGACAGCTTTTACATTGAAAGTGTAATAACTATTTTCACCTTCCTTGCTTCAATTAATTTCATGCTTTTCTTCTTTGCTTTTAATGGTAAATGGAAAACTGTTCTAAGAGACACAGAGCTTAGGGTCTTTGTATTGATTATTTTTATTTCTTTTGTAATTGTAAGCACAACATTATTTACTTCAGGAACATATTCAACATTACATGAAGCCATGAGG
>JAENWH010000087.1 GCA_016650135.1 Peptostreptococcaceae bacterium | reverse complement strand
GAAAACTTAGATATTAGAACTATCACGATGGGCATTTCCCTTATCGACTGCTGCGATAGTGACATAGATAAATCCTGTGAAAAGGTTTACAACAAAATCTATACATATGCAAAAGACCTTGTGAAAACAGGAGAAGATATTGAGAAGCAATATGGCATTCCAATAGTAAATAAAAGAATTTCCGTGACACCAATATCAATGCTGGTTGGTGCTTCAGGCGGTGATCCTGTCAAATATGCAAAAACGCTGGACAGGGCAGCCCGAGACGTTGGCGTAAACTTTATTGGGGGTTACTCCGCTCTTGTACAGAAAGGGTTTTCTCCCGGAGATAAGGCCCTCATAGATTCAATACCAAGAGCTCTTTCCGAAACTGAATTTGTTTGTTCTTCGGTTAATATCGGTTCCACTAGAGCCGGTATAAATATGGATGCCGTGAAATTAATGGGGCAAATAGTAATAGACGCAGCTGAACTTACCAAAGACAGACAATGTATTGGCGCTGCAAAACTAGTAGTCTTTTGTAATGCAGTTGAAGATAATCCTTTTATGGCCGGGGCGTTCCATGGCCCTGGCGAAGCTGACTGTGTTTTAAATGTTGGTGTCTCAGGTCCAGGTGTCGTTCGTGCGGCCCTGGCTAAAATGCCTGAGGATGCAAGTTTAGACGAAGTGGCGGATATGATTAAGAGAACAGCCTTTAAGATTACCCGTATGGGTCAACTTGTCGGCGTTGAAGCCTCCGCCAGATTAGGTGTTCCTTTCGGTATTATTGACTTATCCCTTGCACCTACCCCGGCCGTCGGAGATTCGGTTGCTCATATTCTTGAAGAAATCGGTCTTGATATGTGTGGAGGCCATGGTACAACAGCAGCCCTTGCCATGTTAAATGATGCAGTAAAAAAAGGCGGCGTTATGGCAACCTCCCATGTGGGTGGACTGTCTGGTGCTTTTATTCCGGTAACAGAAGATGCGGGAATGATTGCCGCAGCAAGAGCTGGAAATCTTACAATTGAAAAACTGGAAGCAATGACAGCAGTTTGTTCAGTAGGGTTAGATATGATTGTAATCCCTGGTGATACCACCGCCGCTGTCATCTCTGGAATCATAGCAGATGAAGCGGCAATAGGTATGGTCAACTCGAAGACTACCGCTGTAAGGGTCATTCCTGCCATTGGCCTTGCCGAGGGTGAAGAACTGGACTTTGGCGGCCTGCTTGGAAATGGCCCCGTTATGAAACTGAATAAGACCTCTCCTGCCAAGATGATAAACAGAGGCGGCAGGATTCCTGCCCCTCTTCAGAGCTTAAAAAACTAAGCCCATTATAAGCATCCGGCATTGGGTTTGTGAAAAAAATAACCCTTGCAATTGGTAGGTTTGTTGAAATTAGGCCTGTGGATAAGTTTTCAACCGAAACCAAAGCCAAAACCAAAACCAAAATCAAAATGAGCATGCGTCCAATGTGTAAACACATTTTTCTGCATGCTCATTCTTTCATATGCTATTTTATTCATATACTTGTTTTTGCATATGCCAATTTTTTCATATGCTTATTTTTTCATTGCTCTATTTCTCTATTTCTTCAGCCTCATACCTTTGATTAGTTATCCACAGGTTACCTGTTGATAACTAAAATTATAAATGAGTGATTGCAAGGGTTTCAAAAAAAGCAAGCCCAATGTCGGATGCTTATAATGGGCTTTGATCCAATTCGTTTGATAGTTGGAGTAGCCTTTCACAGGCAAGTTTTTGTGCATAGCTAGAAATTGCCAGTTTTAAAATCATATCCAAGAGTTCTTCCCGATCCATGTCTAAATGGATCAAGTCGGAAACGGCAGCAAATTCACGATCTATTTCTTTGCAATACTTTTTATAAAAGTCTTCAATTTCCTGCCCCTCAAGTTGATCTTTAAGCAGTTTATCCGTATCTGATACAGATAATACTCTCTTGAACAAACAAATTGCAGTCAAATGAGCCACATGCTCTTTCTTGTATTTTTTTCGGTGGGCTCTGGGCAGCAGACCTTTTTTTATATAATTATTCACCATTGATGCAGTCAATGTTTCATCGCCCTCAAGCCCGATATGCTGTTTTCTCATAAAATTAAGCACCTGATCCATGTATAATTCAATGTCAGGTATGTAATCCCATTTAGCAGGTCTGTCTTCTTTTAAACTTCTTTTCAATTCTATAATATCCACTTTATTTTACCTCTTTTTTTACAGATTTTTTACATGTATAGTGACTGGTATCCTTATAATCTAAAGTTTCCACTGGAAGGCTCTTCTGACATAGTTTGTACCTCACATATCTTCCAACATAGGCATATATTACTGCGAAGATTGGGATTCCAATAATCATTCCAAAAAATCCGAATAAGCCGCCGCCAACCAAGATTGCGAATATAACCCAGAAGCTCGGTATACCTGTGGAATCACCCAAAATTTTAGGGCCAATCACATTACCGTCAATCAGCTGTAATATTTGTATGAATATTACAAAATATAAACATTGGATTGGGCTCTCTAGCAATATGATAATCGCCGAAGGTATTGCTCCTATAAATGGTCCAAAGAATGGAATGATATTTGTCACACCTATAATCACACTTATTAATAATGTATATGGCATATCCATAATTGTCAGAGATATAAAACAGATAATGCCAACTATGATTGAATCAATTATTTTTCCATTGATGAAACCACTAAAGGTTCTGTTGATAAATTTTGCCTCATGGATAATAAATTCCGCTCTTTCTTTTGTACAACTTGCAAAAACACCTTTTTTAGACTGTGCAGCAAAAATTTCTTTTCCATTAAGAAAGTACACGCAGATAATAAGTCCTAAGAAAAAGTTCTTCATCACCACTAAGAAACTGATTAACCCAGTAGAAACACCTGCAACCACTTCTGACATGGTTGGAACCAGATTTTCCATAAACCAGTTGGTTAAATTATTTACAATGTTATTATTAATGAAATTTACGGTTTTATCAGAGAGATTAAAATTATCAACAACCCAAATCATTAAACCGTCTGCATTACTTGGAAATGTCTTAACAATACCTAATATACTTGTTGCCAACTGGGGCAGAACCATACTTGTCAACCCGCTGATTATAGTTATCGACAATATTAAAGTGATTGCCGTAGATAATGACTTTGATATAGATATTAATTTTCGTTTGTTCTTGATAAGAGGAGTAAGAGACAGATTAATCTTGCGTAGGAAAAAATTATAGGATGGCGTTAACAAATAAGCTATTACGAACCCATAAATAAATGGCGTTACGATTGCAATAAAAACACTCAGGATTTGCCCAACCTCTTTTGACCGATAAATCATAAAAAATAAAATGATGGACGCTGAAATAGAAGCAAAAATTGTGATTCCCCACTTAAAATAAGTATTCTCGATTTTAAGTTTCATCTGTTCCCTCCTATTTAAATTTATAATATTATTATATCAAATCTCTTTATAAAATACCAGTATTATCTGATATAGTCTTTAAATCCACTTGTATACTCCAGATTCCCGTCCGGCATTACAAAAACGGCTTCAGCACCCTCAATCTTTTCTATTAAGGCTTTTGCTTCGTCAAGGGGCATAATAAAGCAGGCCGTCGAAAGCCCATCTGCTAATCCAGAATCCTTTTCAATAATTGAAACAGCCCTGTAATGATCTGCCGGCATAAGCGTTTCCGGGTCGATGATATGATGATATCTTTTTCCGTTTACAAAATAATATCGCTGGTAATCCCCACTTGTAACGAGTGAACTATCAACAAGTGCCACTGTATGAATGAGGCTTGTACCGTCTTCCTTATCAGGGTTCTGAACGCCCACCTTCCAGGAGCCCTCTTTATTCCCCTTCTCTCCAATGGATCTGACGTTACCACCAATGCTTAACAGCATTGGTGTGATACCCTCATTATTTTCTCCAGCCTGGGCAACCTGTTCTGTTGAGTAACCCTTTCCAATGGCTCCTACATCCAGACTCATTTCTTTATCTTCAAGATAAACAGTGCTCGCCTGCTCATCTATTATCATCTTGTTAATATCAGTATGCTTGTTTGCTTCTAAAAGGATTTCCATTGGCGGGATTTCAGCGGTTTCAGGTGAAACTATGCCTGCCTCCCGATATTCATGCCATACCTTAAGAACGCTTCCAAAAGCAATATTTACTTTACCATCTGTCAATTCATAGATTTCTTTTGAAAACAAGAGAAAATCTATCAGTTTTTTATCAACTTTCACAGGATTGATTCCCGCATTATCATTGATGGTTTTTATATTGTTAACGCCCTCGTAATCATTATAAATATCAAATAATTCATGATATACCTTAAGTTCATCGTAAATGAAATTTGACTGTTTTTCAAACTCAGCCTCATTGGTTGTATACGCAATGACTTTCGATGCAGTATCAAACAAACTCAGAAATTCCGTACCATACCTTGTTAATTTTGTTTCCTTCGCACATCCAGAAAGCATTCCTGCAATTAATGTGATTATAAGAATTATGCTAATTTTTAGTTGTATTTTATTCGTCACTTTTGATCTCCTTAAAAAATAGTTAAAGAAAACTGCGTTTAAAAAAAAACAGGGGCAGAAAATCCTACCCCTAATAAAAATGTGGCTTTTTATTTTGCTTCTGCCTTTGCAAGTGCTTCGTTTACAAGGTCAAAAAAGTGACCATAAGAAATAGTTGCTCCTGAAATCGCATCAGCCTTTCCTTCAGCATCAAAAGTGATGGAAGTAGTGTCCTGCGTTGAAACGATGTAGTCCTGAATAGCTTTGGCCTGCACATCCCAAGCTGAAGCAGCGCCGGCAACTGTCATGTCATAATTCCCAGCTGCTACTTCTGATAATTTGTCACCCTTTGCAGTATCTGAATTTGTTGAATTTAAAACAACCGCTGAAATCTTACCATCAGTAATTGTTACGGTTGCATTGTCTTTCCAGCCTTTTTCAGCATCAAAATCTGCCTGTTCAGCGGTATAAGTGCCATCTGTATAAAGAGTTGCCTCTGGTGTTGGTTCTGGTGTTGGCTCTGGTGTTGGTTCATCTTTTGCACAAGCTGTAAATACGGTCAACGCCATAATAAGAACCAGTACAAGAATACTTACTTTTTTAAAATTTTTCATTGAAAATTTCCTCCTTAAGTTAAATTGTTTAGATTGGTTATGTTAATTGCTATTATAAAACCCGACTCGTTTAAAAGCAGGTTGAATAAACTTGAGCAGTACCGATGTGACAATTCCCGCCATCACTCCTGTCAGAAGAAGAAGTGGGAAAAAGTACAGCAGGTAAAGGTTTGTATATACTATAGAGACTGCTATCAACTGCCCGATATTATGGGATATGGCGCCGAAAATACTCAAAATCAAGTATGACACCTTATCCTTGAATATATACATGAACAGAATCATTACGGTTACTGATAAGAGACCTCCAGATAGGCTTAAAACACTGGCAATCCATCCTCTTGTTGAAAATACAAAAATTGCCTTTAATACTGCCACTGCATATGCCTGTTTCCCTCCCAGGAAGAAAAGAACATACATGACAGCGATGTTTGAAAGTCCGAATTTGACCCCGGGTATCGCGATAGGCAATGGAGGCAATGAATTTTCTATAATCGACAATATGATTGCAATTGCAAAAAATAACGAGGTCAATACTAATTTTTGTGTCTTACCCATTATATTACCACATCATTCTGATTGTTATTATACCCATTTTGAGGAACAATTTTTAATATTAACGCATTTGGCAGACAAGCTGCACTTTGCCCCACAATATGAAGCTTTCCTGAACGAACACATATTTGATCCGGGCAATCGGATTTTTCAAAAGCAATAGTTCCATCCTCATATAAATGAAAGACTACGTTTTCCTTCCCTGGGATTGAAAAAGTGCTGTTATTCCCTGTTGATAAATTAACGGTTTTCATTAATTTTGAACCCAGATATATTTCTGCTTTTGCTTCTTCACCCTGTGCCAGGTAATTGTATGTTATATAAACTACTGCTGAAATAATTATCAATACTACAATAACTATTAAATCCGTTTTTTTGAAAAATTTCATTTTTTAATCCCATTGTATGATTTCTCTAGAATATCCATCAGTTTGCCTTTTTTTTCTGCGTTGATTTCAAGTGTATCAATAATAATACCTGCTTTTTTGTAATAACCTTTTGAAATACCTTTTGTAAAACCTATCCCGTCGAATTTCAGAACCAGTTTAATTATTTCTTCTACATTTATCTTTCCTGTTTTTATATTGTTGTTAAATTCTTCATTTTGTTTAATTGCATAAATTAAAGGAAGTGTTATAACACCCTCTTCGTAATCTTTGCCAACTGGTTTTTTTGCCTCTGCTTCAGATGCTTCAAAATCTATGCAATCATCTGTAAGTTGGAAAATCATTCCTATGTATCTACCCAGTTTAGCATACTGGTTTTGGTGTTTTTCTTCTTCTCCCGAAAAAATTGCTCCTGCCAAAAATGCACCCTCAAATAGAGCTGCCGTTTTACCCCTGATAATCTTCAAATATCTGAATGTTGAGATATTCAAATTACCATTGTTGGAGTATTGCTCCAGTTCCCCAAGGCAAACTCTTGAAACAAAATTCGGCAGAAAAAACTCGGTATAGTTTCCCTTCTCCTTTAATCTAGAAAGAGTTCTAAGTGCTAAGCTAAGCAAATAATCTCCGCAAATAACCGCTTTTTTCTTGCCATATCTCTTCTGAAGAGTTTCATTGCCTCTTCTCAAATCAGAATCATCAATGATGTCATCATGAACTAAAGTTGCCAGATGCAGTATTTCTATTGAAACTGCAAGGTGAACCGCATTTTCATGAATTTTATTTTGGCTGTTCAGCGCACAGACTAAAAGTGCTTTAGCTCTGACAAACTTACCCTGGCTCTTTGATAGATGCTTTGTATAGTCTCTGACCATATGAGGCGCCTGCACCAGCAATTTCTCAACAGAAGCTTTTGTTAAATCAAAAGCTTCATCAAATTTATAGTATTTAATGTCTGAATTGTTATTGTCTGAGTTATTACTGCCTAGATGATTAATTTCCGGTTTAGTCATTATATAAGTACCACTTTCTTCCAAATCTTGTATGTGCCCATTTATTTTTCAGTACCGGCATTACATAATAGTCCAAACCAAATACACTGCCTCCGCCAATTAATAATGCTATTGCTGCGAAAACCATCCAGAAAGTAGTAATATACAAACCTGTAGTAAGCATGAACATAGCCTGAAGAACAATGGAGAATCCGGCAGCAAGGAAGGTGAAAAGACCTCCAATTAAAGCTAAACCAATTAGAATTTCTGCAATAACTATTGTTGTCTGCATAAATACTTGCATAGATTCACTG
>JAENWH010000486.1 GCA_016650135.1 Peptostreptococcaceae bacterium | reverse complement strand
TCTTATCGCATCAGTCTTGAGAACTAATAAAGCAATCGCTATAACTAACGGGAATCCGATTAGAAAAAATATAGTGCTCATTAAATCCTCCTAATAATAACATTTTGAACCTTATGGTCCACTAATTATTATATCCATTTGTTAATATAAAAACAAGCCTTTTGTATAAAGTATACAATTGTTTTTATAGTTCCCTTCTTCCTTCCATTGCTTTTGATAAAGTTATTTCATCCGCATAGTCAAGGTCTCCGCCAACCGGAACTCCATGGGCAATTCTTGTCACTTTTATCCCTGAAGGTTTCACCAGTCTTGCAATGTACATCGCTGTGGCTTCCCCTTCAATATTTGGGTTTGTGGCTAGTATTATTTCCTTCACATCAGAGTTCTGGAGTCTTATAATTAAGGCCTTTAAATTAATATCTTCCGGCCCAATTCCGTCCATAGGAGAAATTGCCCCGTGAAGAACATGGTATTGGCCTTTGAATTCTCTCATTCTTTCTATTGCAGCTACATCCTTTGGGCTTTCGACAACACAGATGATTTCCTTATCCCTTTGAGTATCCTTACATATTAAACAGGGATCCTGATCTGTCAAATTCCCGCATTCAGAACAGTAACTCATATTTTCTCTTGCATCAATGATTGCATGAGCAAGAGCCAACGCTTCGCTTTTATCAACAGCCAAAAGATTGAATGCCAGCCTTTGGGCCGTTTTATTTCCTATTCCCTGCAGCTTGGAGAGCTCCCCTATTAATTTATTTAACGGCCTTGCATAATATTTCATCATATTTGATTACATCATTCCCGGAATATTAAATCCACCTGTCAGCTTGTTCATTTCATTGCCTGAAATTTCTTCCATTTGTCTGAGTGCTTCGTTGGTCGCAACCATAATTAAATCCTGAAGCATTTCCAAATCATCCAGGTCGATTACTTCAGGTTTGATTTCAATTTTAGTAAGCTGTTTTGTGCCATTTACTGTAACTGATATGGCACCCCCTCCTGCTGTCGCAGTAGTTTCCATTTGATCCACTTCAGCCTGAACTTCTTCCATTTTTTTCTGCATCACCTGCATCTGCTGCATTTGTTTTTGAACATTACCAGCGCCGGCGCCGCTGCCGCTGCCGCTTCCTGGTTTTTTACCAGCTCTCATACCTTTTCCCATTATAATCCTCCCAAATTTCTTTATCCTATTTCTATGCTGATACCAAATTTGTTTTCGATATTCATCTTTTGTTCTTCAGCTCTTTTATTATCATCAGGTTTTTTTTCAACACCCAGCACAAAGCATTCCAGCATTCTCACTTTACCTGTATGTTTTTCCATAAGATGTTCAAGCCCCAATTTATTATCCATTACATAACTTTTTTTTATTTCAGTGATTGCTTCGATTTTGAAAACAGTATCATTAATTTCTTTAAGTGTTGTACCTGTTCTAATCAAATTAAAACTGCCTTTAACTGTTTCTCCATCTTCAAATATTTTATGCCAGAGAGAATCCAAATCAGCGATGCATTCGTTTTCTGGAACTTTTGTTGCATCTTTGGCTTCCGTTTTGCTTTCTTCTTTTTTGACTCCAGTCTTTGATTCTTGGTTTTTATCGAATTCAGGCTGATCATTTTTGGGTATTTGCACCTGAATTGCCTTTGGTCTTTGAACTTGTTCCCCTGCTGCTTTTGGCAGCTGGAATCCGCCATTATATGCCAGATTAACTATACATAGTTCCAGTAATATCCTTGGTTGTGTTGTCCATCTTGCATCATTTATCGTCTTTGCCAGTTGCATAATGCCTTCGTTAATTTCCGACATATCAATTCTTTCACTTTGTTCTCGAATCCGATCAACATTCTCACAAGACATATTCAGCAATTCTTCC
>JAENWH010000070.1 GCA_016650135.1 Peptostreptococcaceae bacterium | reverse complement strand
TACAGGAAACTTACCCTCCTTTAATTTCAAATAAAAAATTGCTCTTTAATTTTTATTTGATATGACAATCCTAATAAATAATGAACAGAAAGTGGTTCCGAATGGAACTACGGTTAGCGAAGTAGTAATAACTATTCTTCAACTCAATCCTGCAGGTATGGCAATTGCTATCAACGATACAATTGTGCCAAAACATCTGTGGGAATCATCACATCTACAATCTAACGATAAAGTGTTGGTTATAAAGGCCTGTAGTGGTGGATGAAAAACGAATATCTACGACCTCTCTATCCTCTCTTTTATAAATTCGGAGAGCGATAAGGATACTTTGCATCATAACTAATTCAAAATTAATATATTGTTGATGTTTTAATCTCTAAGGGTTTAATTCCCCGAAGCTCTGCTTCGAGACAAAAAATGGTTTCAAGCAATACCTCGTCAGCTCTGCTGCGAGGTAGTTTATTTAAAATTGACTTTATATTTCTATAAAATTTCAATTCTCTATACCACAAAACAAAATCAAATTTTATGATCTCAGGACTAAATGACATTTTTGGTAAGCCTTTCCCCAATTCACAAAAGGTTTATGTAGAAGGTAAACTGCACAAAATCAAGGTGGGAATGCGTGAGGTGATTCTTTCAAATACCAATCATAGCAATGGATCAACAGAGCAAAATCAGCCGGTTACGGTTTACGATACTTCCGGAAGTTTTACTGATCCTCAATTTTCTGTTGATCTAACCAAAGGACTTCCACGGCTTCGTGAACAATGGATACTCGACCGTAATGATGTTGAAATACTGAGAAATTTTACTTCCGCATATAGTAGTATCCGTATGCAGGATGCAAGTCTGGATCACTTGCGTTTTGATCATGTATATACAAAGCCGCTTCGTGCCAAAGAGGGACAATGTGTGTCGCAATACTATTATGCGTGCAAGGGAATTATCACTCCTGAAATGGAATACGTAGCTATTCGTGAGAATCAACGATCACAGGAGTACATGGAGGAAGAAAGAAAACAAAAAGTAGGCAACAAGCATACAGAAGTTCCAATTTCGCATATTACACCTGAGTTTGTTCGCAGTGAAATTGCAGCCGGAAGAGCCATTTTACCAGCTAACATTAATCACCCTGAGGCAGAACCAATGATAATTGGGCGGAACTTTTTGGTGAAAATAAATGCTAATATTGGGAATTCACCTACTACTTCAAGTATTGCAGAAGAGGTAGAGAAAGCAGTTTGGTCATTTCGCTGGGGAGCAGATACGATTATGGATCTTTCGACCGGTGCTAACATTCATGAAACACGTGAGTGGATCATTCGAAATTCTCCAGTTCCGGTAGGTACGGTTCCTTTGTATCAGGCTTTGGAAAAGGTAAATGGCAAAGTTGAAGATCTTACCTGGGAAATTTATAAAGATACTTTGATTGAACAATGTGAGCAAGGAGTGGACTATTTTACCATTCACGCAGGGCTTTTATTGCACCATATCCCTATGACTCAGAAACGTGTGACCGGAATTGTATCACGCGGTGGAGCCATCATGGCAAAATGGTGTTTGTATCATCACAAAGAGAATTTTTTATATACACAGTTCGACGAAATTTGTGAGATACTGGCTAAATATGATGTTGGCGTTTCACTTGGCGACGGTTTACGACCAGGTTGTATTGCTGACGCGAATGACAGGGCACAGTTTGGCGAACTAAAAGCATTGGGTGATCTGAACCGTATTGCACGAAAACATTTTGTTCAGGTAATTATTGAAGGTCCCGGGCATGTGCCTTTCCATAAAATAAAGGAAAACATGGATTTGCAATTGGAGTATTGCGATGAAGCTCCTTTTTACACTCTTGGGCCATTGGTCACGGATATTGCGCCTGGTTATGACCATATAACTTCAGCTATTGGTGGAACAATGATTGCTGTGCTTGGAACGGCCATGCTTTGTTATGTTACACAAAAAGAACATTTGGGGTTACCTGATAAAAACGATGTGCGTGAAGGAGTCGTGACTTTTAAACTGGCTGCTCATGCTGCCGACCTGGCCAAAGAATTCCCCGGTGCTCAGATTCGTGATAATGCAATGGGCAAAGCCAGGTTCGAGTTTAGGTGGAAAGATCAGTTTGCTCTATCGCTCGACCCCGAAAAAGCAATGTGTTTCCATGATTCTACCTTGCCGGATGAAGGTTATAAATCCACACATTTCTGTTCTATGTGTGGCGAGCATTTTTGCTCCATGAAAGCGAGCCATGAAATTAGAGATATGGCTGAAAAAATGGAAAATAAAGCTATACTTTTCCGTGAAAGTGGAAGTGAAGTGTATTTATAGGCAATGGTCTTTTCCCAAATAAACTAAGTTTTCTTAATGATTGTAATTACAGATCCTCAATTTATTTCAAGCGAAGCAGACATTCTAAATGCTTTATTTTGTGAAGGTTTGGAGATTTTGCATCTTCGGAAACCTGATTCAACTTTGGTGAAATTGATTGAACTTGTTTCAAAGATTGACGAGCAGTTTCATTCCCGCATTATGATTCACAGTCATTATGAGTTGCTGAATTCATTTCAACTAAAAGGGTTGCATTTTACCGAAAAGTCAAAACATCTACTTGGTTATTATGAAAGCGTTGAATGTAAAAAGAGTCTGGTTGTACATGAGTTGACGGAATTGAAAAATACATGGAATTCAATCGATTATGTTTTTCTAAGTCCTTTATTTCCTTCAATATCCAAAGCTGGTTATTCAAAACAATGGGATTTTGAAGAACTTAAATCTGAGCTTTCAATAAAACACAACTTCAATGTTGTAGCACTTGGAGGTATCACTTTGAACAATGTAAAGATGGTGAAAGAATTGGGTTTTAATGATTTTGCAATATTAGGAAGTGTTTGGGAACCGGTAAAGTCAGGTTATTCTATTCAACAAGTAATTGATGTTTTTACAAGGTTCAAAAATGGATATTGACAGACCCTATTGTTTAAGCATTGCCGGATACGATCCAACGGCTGGTGCAGGCGTTCTTGCAGATGTAAAAACCTTCGAAATGTTCGGGGTTTATGGCATGGCAATTATCACCTCGAATACACACCAGACAGATGATCAGTTTGAAGATGTACAATGGGTGGAGGTTGAAATCCTCAAAAATCAGATAGAAATGCTGATGAAGAAATACGATTTCAAAGCAGTTAAAATAGGATTGATAAAAGACTTTGATTCGTTATATCAAGTCATTTCTTTGTTGAAAAATCTGAATCCTGCAATGCATATTCTCTGGGATCCGATTCTGAAAAGTTCATCGGGTTTTAATTTTCACTTCAAGGAATCTATTGAACTTGGTTTTTTAGAAGAAAATTGTTCACTGATAACTCCCAACTGGAACGAATTTGAAACCTTGTGGGGTACTGATACAGGCGTTCTTACTAAACGCAAACTCAACACTTCTATTTTGTTAAAAGGAGGTCACCGGAAAGATAAGACCGGTTGTGATATGCTTTATAGTAACGGTCAGTTTTTTGAAATTGCAGGAAATTCTTTTTATGGAAAATCAAAACATGGAACTGGTTGTGTACTTTCAGCAGCTATAACTGCCTGTTTGACAAAAGGCAATAGTCTCGCTGACAGTTGCAAAAAAGCTAAAGCTTATGTTGAACAATTCATTTTAAGTAATGATACAAATTTAGGCTATCATCATGACAACAAATAAAGAGATTGCAAAACTTCATTTTATAACCACCGATCATCCCGATATTTCGCATGCCGATCAGGCAATACGCGCATACAAAGCCGGGGGTAAATGGGTACAATTGCGGATGAAAGATATATCAGCGGATGAAATTGAGAAGGAAGTCAGGAAGATTCGCCCGGTTGCCAAGGCTTATAATGCCGTTTTGCTGATTAATGATCATACAGAAATTGTGCTTAGGACCGGCGCGCACGGTGTTCATCTGGGGAAAAATGATATGAGTCCTATAGAGGCTCGTGAAATACTGGGGCATGAATATATTATTGGAGGCACAGCCAATACGCTTGAAGAGGTAATATGCCTGATTGAAAATGGTGTGGATTATGTCGGCTTAGGTCCATACCGTTTTACAACCACCAAGAAAAAACTCAGTCCAACACTTGGGAAAGAAGGATATGCTCAAATTCTTACTGAGTTAAAGATACTTAATTTGAAGATGCCGATTATTGCCATTGGGGGTATTCTTGACAGTGACATAGAAAATCTTATGGAAACCGGAATATGTGGTATTGCTGCAGCTGGAGCTATTATGGTCGGAAATGCCATTGAAACAAACATACAAATTTATCAACAATTAATACATTCTCGAAAATGAAACCTTTAATTATAGCAGGTAAGGAGTTTAACTCACGCTTATTTACCGGTACAGGAAAATTCAGTTCCAATAAAATCATGGAGGAAGCGATTTTGGCTTCCGGCTCTGAATTGGTAACCGTTGCGCTAAAGCGTGTAAATATGGCAGACGATTGTGATGATATCCTTGTGCATCTTCAGCATCGCAGTATTCATCTTTTACCCAATACTTCAGGTGTACGCAACGCTAAAGAAGCTATTTTTGCTGCACAACTTGCACGTGAAGCCTTTGGCACAAATTGGGTGAAGCTGGAAATACATCCGGATCCTAAATATCTGCTTGCTGATGGAGAGGAAACACTTGCCGCCACGCGCGTATTAGCCAAGGAAGGCTTTGTTGTTTTGCCCTATATTCAGGCCGACCCTGTTCTGTGCAAAAAGCTAGAAGAAGCAGGTGCTGCGGCAGTGATGCCTTTGGGTTCACCTATCGGATCAAACCAAGGATTGCAAACCAGGGAATTTCTGCGGATTATAATTGAACAAAGTAACGTTCCGGTAATTGTTGATGCAGGCTTAGGCGCCCCTTCACATGCTGCCGAAGCTATGGAAATGGGTGCTGGTGCCGTGTTGATAAATACTGCTATCGCCATTGCCAATGATCCAGTTCGAATGGCTATTGCCTTTAAAATGGCTGTTGATGCAGGCCGTATTGCTTTTGAAGCTAAATTAGCACAGAAGTCAACAAGTGCACATGCAAGCAGTCCCCTAACTTCATTCCTATTTTAATACAAATTAATTATGTTTTCAGACGAATTAGAAAATGTTTCCTGGGAAGAAACAACCAAAACCATCTCTGCAAAGACATCGGTTGATGTAGAACGCGCCATTCAAAAATCAAAGGAATTGTTATCTGTAGATGATTTTATGGCATTGATCTCACCTGCTGCCGAACCTTATTTGGAACAAATGGCCCTGCTTGGTCATGAATATACGCAAATGCGTTTTGGAAAAACCATTTCGATGTATGTTCCTTTGTATTTAACTAATTCTTGCATGAACTCTTGTGTTTATTGTGGATTCCAGCTTAGTAATCCCATTAAACGTATTATTCTTACAGAAGATGAAATAATGAATGAGCTCAAAGCAATAAAAGAAATTGGTCCATTCCAGAATTTACTTCTGGTAACAGGTGAGAATCCTCGTGAGGCAGGTGTAGATTACCTCGAAAAAGCTATTCGTTTGGCAAAACCGATGTTCAATAATTTGTCCATCGAAGTAATGCCACTTTCATCGGAAGAGTATTATCAATTGACACAAGCCGGTCTTTTTGGGGTGGTTTGTTTTCAGGAAACATACAACAAAGCCCGTTACAATGTTTATCATCCGCGTGGCATGAAATCAAAATTTGATTGGCGTGTTAATGGTTTTGACCGGATGGGACAAGCGGGAGTGCATAAAGTAGGCATGGGGGTATTAATTGGGTTGGAAGATTGGCGTACGGATGTGACCATGATGGCTCATCATCTTCGTTACATGCAAAAGAATTATTGGAAAACAAAATACAGCGTCAATTTTCCTCGTATGCGTCCGTCCGAAAATGACCATTTTCAGCCAAATGTTATTATGACTGATAAAGAATATGTACAATTGATGTTGGCTTTCCGTATGTTTGACCACGACGTGGATATTTCTGTTTCTACAAGAGAGAATAAGGAATTTAGGAATAATATTATTCAATTAGGCGTTACTTCCATGAGTGCCGGTTCTAAAACCGATCCAGGAGGTTATGCTACATATCCTCAGGCGCTCGAACAGTTTGCTGTTAGTGATCAGAGAACTCCCCAGGCAGTGGAAGAAGATATCCGCATAAATGGTTACGAAGTCGTTTGGAAAGATTGGGATGGTTGCTTGCAATAATAATCCAGTTCATCAATAATCTTAATCCAAGAATTTTATGACACTCTCTGAAATAGAAAAAGAAAGGTATAACCGCCATATAATTACATCTGGTTTTGGCGAACAAGGACAGTTGAAACTGAAAACAGGAAGAGTATTGGTTATTGGTGCAGGTGGATTGGGCTGCCCGGTAATTCAATATTTGGTTGCTGCAGGAGTTGGGAAAATTGGCATTGTAGATAGGGATACTGTCTCACTTTCGAACTTACAACGCCAAATACTTTATACCGAAGATGAAATTGGACAATCTAAGGCTAAAATTGCTGCTTCGAAATTGTCAAAATTAAATGCTTTGGTAAATATTCAAGTATACGAAAGGTTCTTAACCGATGAATTTGCGGATCAGATTTTCCCCGGATATGATGTTGTAGTCGGTTGCACAGACAGTTACAGCTCTCGATATTTGATAGATAGAAAAAGCAAACAGCACAATGTCCCTTTTGTGCATGGTGCTATTCGTGAATTTGAAGGTCAGCTTTGTGTCTTTAATTACAAAGGAAGCCTTTCGTATCCCAATTTGTTTGGAGATCAGCCTACAGAACTAACAAAACCTGGAGGTGTTGTTGGTGCTATTCCGGGTATAATCGGAAGTCTTATGTCAATGGAGGTTCTGAAAATTCTTACAGGTTTAGGAACTGTACATTCAAATAAACTACTATTGTACAATGCCTTGAACAATACTTTCAATCAAATTGCTATTATGTAATTCAATGTCGTTTAGTTAAGAAAATCTTCTAAAGGTGCTGGTATACTTTTCGGTTGAAATAAACAAGTTGTTGGTTCAGCACTACGGCAAAGCGCAGGGTACTTTCCAGCACCACCCGGTCGGCGCTGACGGGCGAAAAGATATAGTCCATCTGTGAAAGGGTCCGGATAACATCGGCATTGTTCACCGTTCCTGGCAGGTCGAAGAAAATAAAATCGAACTCACCGGTTTCCGCCAGTTGCGAAGCCACCTGAGCGGCATCTTCCGGCGTACTGCTACCGGGTAAGCTTTGCGTTTCAGGGTGGTAAACTGCTGGTATGCCATGAGTTTGTAATATTCATCTTCCATGACTGTTTTCTGGTCTCGCTCCCGCATTTCCACGATGCTGTATTGGGGATAATCGCAATCGACCACAGCCATGCTGTACCCTTTCACATAGTGCAACCAACACGGTCAGCGTTGTCTTTCCGACACCTCCTTTTTGCGTGGAGAATGCCACATACTTACTTTATTTTTTTATTTTTTGAGTTTTTAACCATTTGATGCGAAAATCTCCTACGCTTGGGTGCATAATGAAAGTCGTTATCGTTAATTCCAAGTTAAGTGATATCTTACTCTAAATCAGATTATTTGCACTATGAATTTGCAAATTCAATTATTATCCTTATTTATGCACCATTATCATTGTTGTTGATAATGGTGCAATTTATTGTGATATTATTTGATTATGAGTAATGTAATTTCAATTTTAGGCATTCAGACAGAATTAATTCCGATGCAACGTGACAAGCTTCGAGGGATTAATGCTGATATGTTTTTGAGGTTTCCCTTTTATACGATGGAGTTCAACAATCAGTCGTTGTGTGTAATTCAAGCGAAAAATGGACAACAATCCTTAACACCCCTGAAATATAAACAGATTACCAAACAGGCTGAAATTTTGGTGTGTATGCCGGTAGTTGTCATAT
>JAENWH010000404.1 GCA_016650135.1 Peptostreptococcaceae bacterium | reverse complement strand
TGGATGAAAATCGGGGTGATTTAATTCTTACCAATGCTTTTAGGGCCTATACTAAAGAGCGGTCGTTCACCTTACATTTTTGTAGAAAGGCCGATCCTGAAAGTAAAGGAAAGGTCGAAAACGGAGTCAAATATGTAAAGCAAAACTTCCTATATAACCGGCCATTTATTAACATCGAAACCTTAAATGACGAGGCACTTGCCTGGCTTGGTCGTACAGCGAACATCATGCCCCACAATCGTACGATGAAACCACCATTCGAAGAGTGGGTCATTGAAAAGCCATTCTTGCACCCTTACAATGAGATTGTCATCCAGCCTTCCCAAACAAAGCCTTATACGGTGCGAAAAGATAACTCTATATCGTGGAAGGGAAATTTTTATGCTCTTCCTTTGGGTACCTATAAAGGTCGTGGGTCCCAGGTTTGTATAAAGAAAGAAAACGACAAAATCGTTATATCCTCTCTTGCAGATAATGAACTATGCCGCCATACCATAGCGAGCGGTAAAGGACAGGTGGTAACCAATACTAATCTGAGAAGGGATAAAAGCGGTGCTATTGAAGAGATAATTGGGCAGGTCAGTAAAATGTTCGATGATCCTCGAATTGCCAGACAATATCTGGAAGCCATACATGGGGAAAAACCACGTTACATACGTGACCAGATTACATTAATCAGGCAAACTATCGAAAAACATAAACAACAAACCGTTAACGAAGCGCTTGCCTATTGCTGTAGCAATAGTATTTATAGTGCCGTGGACTTTAAAGCAGTGGTAGAACAAAAGACCCGAAATAAGGCAATTGTGATCGAACCGGTCATTGCACGGGTAAATCCGTTATCCGGCTCGTTGGCCACAAATGCTATCATTAAACCCCAAACAAGCAAAATAATTGATTATCAAATATTAATGAAAAATTAAAACTAAGATGGAGAAGAAACAATTAATCCAAAGTTACTGTCGGCAATTTAAAATGGGAGGACTTGGTGCCAGCCTGGACCAGATGTTAATCGAGGCTGAAACGAGCAGCATCAGCTATCTCGAATACACCCTTAATCTTTTTAAGGCAGAAGTCTTACACCGGGAGGCGAATGACCTTCTAAGGCGATTAAAATCGGCTCGGCTTCCACATTTTCATGACTTAAACACCTTCGATTACTCTTTTGAGAATGGTCTTTCAAAAACAAGATTAAATCAACTCAGGGAATTAGACTGGCTTGATCAGATATTTAATATAGTGTTGATGGGGCCTTCAGGAATAGGAAAATCATTCCTCGCGGCTGGGCTTTGCGCCGATGCTGTACAAAAAGGTTACAAGGCCTACTTCAGAACCATGGAAGAAATAATAAACATGTTAAAAATGAAAGATTACACAGCCACTGCAATGGCTGACTACAAGCGTTTAAACAAGGCTAATCTGATTGTTATTGATGATATTATGCTCTTCCCGGTAGAAAAACTACAGGCTGTATCTCTTTTTAATTTTATCAATCAGATTTATGAGCAAACATCATTTATCGTAACTACCAATAAAGCTCCAAGCGATTGGGCAATTATGCTAAATGATGAAGTATTGGCGACCGCACTTCTTGATCGACTTTTGTATCATAGCGAAGTCATAAACCTGACCGGGAAAAGCTATCGGTTGAAAAATAGAAAAACAATATTTGTGTCGGAAAATAAGTCTACTTTTAACATTGAAAACTGAGCATCATGGTTGCCATTTTTTGAGCACTCAGTTTACGAAAAAGTGAGCAGTTGTACTTACCGATTACAAGGTGAACACATTACGCTTTCCAGAGCTTCATAAAAAAGCCGAAACAACTAAAAATCAGGAGTTGCAAGTGATTGTGGCTTCTTGATTCTCAAAATATTTATGCGATTTTGCCCCTGACCGGAAGACTTATTTTGGCATCTGGCTCGTCTGTTAATTTTGAGCCAAACAGGATTGAGCAGAACGGATTCTTGAGAAGAGTGGCCTTCGGCACAATATGCAGCTAATGCACCAATCGAAACTCGCTTGCGATATAATTGAGAGAGAGAAGTATTAATTTTGGATTCAAAATAAGAAATATACCCAATTAACTTTTAGGATTGAATTTTTTATCACAAGCAGAACGGTGTGGTTGTATTGCTTATTGGCTTTGAGGCACTAAAAGATCTTAATCTATTGGAGCGCAAGTTTGAAACAAATAAACTACCTCGCAGCAGAGCTGACGAGGTATTGCTTGAAACCATTTTTTGTCTCGAAGCAGAGCTTCGGGGAATTAAACCCTTAGAGATTAAAGGGTACGCATGTCCGGAGTGTTCAAATATATTTGTGGTTTTTCAGGATTAAGATTCCATAAAGTAGTGAATGACTCTTATTCAAATTTCTTTTTCATATAACAATACACTTTTCCG
>JAENWH010000422.1 GCA_016650135.1 Peptostreptococcaceae bacterium | reverse complement strand
TATAAATGCTAACCTCCACATTTATTAGATACCCTTCTAGTCCTAAAATACCAATACTATTAACTACTATCGCCATAAGAAACCTCATCCATTATTTCATTTCGATTAATTCAGCTTGCTATTTATTCAATTATATCCCTTGTTTAACAACTTTTCAACCATATTTTGTTAATATTGTAATATTTTTACATTATACCTTAAAAAAATATCCCTCTCTTTATCCCCATTCCCTGTGACATCCGTTGCATTTGTTGCATTTAGTGTCTGGGAGAGCTCCGAAAAAGTCTTGGGCTAAAAAATAAGTGAATATTCATACATTTTCTTGCTAAAGAGATCCTTTGTATTTTCAAGTAAACTCTTCAAATATGTCGCACTTTATGATATAATATAAGTATTGAAAGCGTTGAAATATAGGGGGTTTGAGGGAATATGCTTAGTAAAAATAATCCGCAAATTGATATTTTAAGTCAGATGATATTTGACAAATTGGTACCTGATGACCATCTTTTAGTAAAGATTAATTCTATTATAGACTTCTCTTTTGTATATGACAAGGTGAAGGATAAATACAGCAGTATTTCAGGAAGGTCTTCCAAAGATCCAGCCATGATGGTAAAAATTATTCTGCTTGAATACCTATATAATCTGTCGGATGTAGCAGTTGCAAAGAGAGCATCCACTGATGTTGTTTTTCGATGGTTTTTGAAACTTGGTATTGATGACAAGGCGCCTGATGACACCACTATAAGCCATTTTAGAACAAAACGCATTGGCAAGGAAGACTTCGAAAATTTCTTCAATGAGATTGTAAAAATGTGTATAGAAAAAAATATAGTAAAGACAAAACGATATATCATAGATTCCACAGATGTATCTGTAAATGCGGCTTTGCCATTTGGCAAAAAATTAATACGTGATGCCTATTCCAAAGTGATAAAGGAAATAGATAAATTTGATGAAAATTTAGCAAAGCAAGAGAAGGATTCTTTTGAAGCAGATATAGATAAAGAATATGAAACGGCAGAAAAGGTGGCTTCAACTAAGCATTTTGAAATTGCATTAAAGCGTTTAGCAGACATATATGTGAAAACATATGACGAATTGCAAAGCAACGAAAAGTACCTTGAAGCCTATGAACTTTGCTACGATATTGCAGATCAGCATCTCAATAAGAAAAAAGATAAAATTGTTAGCGTGGTAGATAAGGATGCTAGAGCTGCTCATAAATCAAAAGGGAAAGTTAAGGTGGGATACAAAGATCATATTATAGTTGATGAGGATAGTGAGATAATATTAGCATCCAGCCAGACTCCTTTTAATGTAGGGGATGAAAAGAAGCTGGTTGAATTGATTAATAAGGTAGAGGAAAATTTTGAAATTAAGCCTGCGGAAATTACTGCAGATAAAGTATATGGAACTACTGATAACAGAGCATACTTAAAAGATAACAAAATTGTATCGAACATAGCCTTCTACAAAAGCCCTGTAGAAAAGAATGAAGTTTATGGAATCAGAGATTTTGTGATTTCAGAGGACCTGGAATCCATAACTTGCCCTTACGGAGTGATCACAAGAGACTTTACAAAGACCAAGTCAAGTGAAAAAACCCCTTCTTTTTTTCTATTTAAATTCGATAAGAAATATTGCAGTGCATGCCCTTTAAGAGATAGTTGCTTACGTAAAGATAAAAATGGAAAGCACAACATAAGTTTTAGAAGAGTTCATATTCCATTAAGGTATGATGCTGTACTTCACGACTTAAAGCGAGTAGAAACAAAAGATTTTGATCTGGCTTACCGAATGCGATTTAAGATTGAAAGACGTTTTGGAACAATGGTGAACCATCGTGGCCTAAGAAGAAGCCGGTATACTGGACTGGCTAGTTCAAGTGTCCATATTATTATGGCAAATTTTGCCAGCAATATAGTTAGGATGGTCAACATACTATGTAGGCCAGTCCCGGTGGCTGCGAAAGCATAAAAAAACCCCACAAAGGGGGTAATGCGTTTAAATCTATTCTTATTATTTAATTTTATTGTGATTAATTATGAGAAGTTCCAATAAAGTGGAAATTTTTGAAATTTGTTATTCAATCCAATGAATAATATTCATTTCCCGGTTTTTTAGGCCCTCTTTTTCGGAGCTCTCCCAGACACTAAAAATATCGGTGTCTGACACCGGATACAACAGTTGAGGAGAAAAACTAGTGATTGCAAGGGCTGGCGAGATTGGCGTTGTGTTTGGTGCCAGACACTAAATGCAACAAATGCAAC
>JAENWH010000159.1 GCA_016650135.1 Peptostreptococcaceae bacterium | reverse complement strand
GAAGTCTGCGACTCTATCCTCTGAGCTAATGCCCCAAATTCGGTACGAGATTTATTATATATGATAAACAGGGTTAATGCAATTAGGATATTCATAAACTTGGAATATTCATAAACTATTATTTATGGTGAAGACTCAGTGATTTTTATATTACAATCAGATTAAATATTAAATAACAATACCAATTTGACTAAAAAAATAGTATACTAAATGAGTCTATTTAATGTAACAAAGATTAATCAATTTAGTTTTTCACTTTAAAGCATAGTGCTTTTATGATTTGTCAGGCAGTTTAACATGAAGCATTTAGACCAGTCAAGGAGATAAAATGAAAAAGCTATTTTCAATAATACTCAGTGCTTTTTTAATGGTTAATTTGAGTTTTGTCGTTTCTTTTGGTGAAACAGTTCAAAACAGTGAATTGATTGAAAGCGTTCAAGTCAGTCAGGTGAGCCAGGCGGGGATTATTACAAAGGCCGATGTCTCAAGAGGTCTTATATATTGCAGGGAATATCCTGTTACAGTGCAAATTGGAGGGATAGATGTTCCAACGAAAGAAAAGGATGTTCCCCCTTTGATTGTAGCGGCGAGAACCCTTATTCCAGTAAGGGCTTTTTTTGAAGCATTGGGTGCCACAGTTGACTGGGATGCAGAAAATCGAATTGTAACGGTTCAAAATGATGGATCGACAGTTGAACTTGTCATAGACAGTTCAGTTGCTAAAGTTGAAGGAAAGGCAAAGATTCTAGAGGTGGCTGCCATGATTATTGATCACGATGAAGACGGGGATGGAAGTACAATGGTGCCTTTAAGATTTGTAAGTGAAGGACTTGGCGCAGAAGTTTCGTGGGTTGAATCTATCAGAACAGCAAATATAACCCCAGCAAGTAATGAGATCGTGGAGGAAGAAACTTCAACCTTTGAAACAAACTACGGGCCTTTAAATTTATTGAACAGTAATGCAAAAGAAAAAATGATAGTCATTGATATTGGCCATGGCGGCAGGGATACCGGATCGATTGGAAACCAAGAAACGCCAGATGAGTTATATGAAAAAGATGTTAATCTTGAAATTGGACTAAAGGTAAAGGAGCTTCTTGATCAGGCAGGAGCCAGATATAAGTTTACGAGAGAGTCGGATGTGTCTATGCCGCTTTATGACAGACCGGCACTCGCAAATGACAGCAGTGCGGATATTCTCGTTTCAATCCACAATAATTCATTTGATACCGCCAAACCGGAGGGGACTGAGGTCTATTACTACAGTAAAGTTGATGATCAAGGCCTGGATGAAGGGGCACTTTATGGGATATACAGTAAGGATATTGCAGTTTTAGTTCAAAAGGAAATGGTGGATATATTAGGGACCGTTGACAGAGGCGCAAAGGAAAGTGAGCATCTGGCAATTTTAAGAAGGAGCAGCATGCCTGCAATTATTGTAGAAGGTGCATTTATGTCTAATCCTGGAGACCTGGAAAAAATAAGAACAGTTGAGTTTAAAGAAAAATATGCTTATGCGTTGGTAAAAGGTTTGATTGTGACCATGAACAGCGCGTTTTAATAATAAACCAATTTAAAAATAAACCAATTTAGAAACAAACCAATTTAGAATATGACAGAACTGGCTTGGATGGAGGAAATTTTGAAACTACTTATATTATATCTGGGTCTAGTTATACTTGGATACCTTATTGGAAACAGATTATTACCAAAAAATAAAAATTATAAATGGGTTACAACAGTTCAAATGGTTGCGGTAGCCGTACTGATATTCACTATGGGAGCAAGAATCGGTGCAGACGAGAAAATTATTGCTGGAATTGGTTCCATAGGTTTAACCTCTTTTGCATTGACCATATTTTCTATTGCGGGTAGCGTCCTGATGGTTTTTTTGCTTAGAAAACTTTTGAAAACGGATAAACGGGGTATGAAAACTGATGGGTAGAATTATTTTTATATTTGTAGCTGCCGGAATGCTTTCTGGCTACTATATTTTGCCTGATTTTTATATTCAAATATCAGGAATTCTTTTAATAACAGGTCTTTCAGTGTTGCTTTTTTTTGTTGGCATTGAAATGGGCATAGAAGGTTCCGCAGTGAAAATGATAAAAAAAGCCGGTTATAAAATCATCCTTTACCCTTTAGCGGTAATAGTCGGGACATTAACTTTTTCTGCGATGGCCTCCATATTCCTGCCAATCACGGCAAGAGAAGCTATGGCAGTAAGTTCAGGGTTTGGATGGTATACATTGGCGCCGGTAATTCTGATGGATTACTCAGCGGAAATCAGTGCCATTTCCTTTATGCATAATGTAATGCGGGAATTTATCGGTTTGCTGCTTATTCCGTTTGTTTCAAAACACATAGGGTATATTGAAACTGCAAGCTTGCCTGGGGCGGGAGCAATGGATGTATTTGTTCCGATTATTCAACAGGCAACAAGTAAGCACATTGTCATTTATTCCTTTGTAATAGGTGTAATATTAAGCATCAGCGTACCAATCCTGGTTCCTTTATTTGTGGGATTGTAAACAGACCGAATGGATAGTCAATAAATCGGTTGAATGTATTGATTAATAGTAATGAAGATATTGAATGAGGAGAACGAGATGACTGACAAATTAAAGAAATTTAAGGGAAGTGAAGATTATGTGGTTACTCAGGAGCTGATGAACGCAGTAAACGTTGCAATAGCTCTTCAAAAACCATTACTAATAAAGGGTGAGCCAGGTACCGGCAAAACGATGCTGGCAGAATCCATATCGGAAGCATTAAATATGAAGCTGCTTATCTGGAATATTAAGTCAACAACAAAGGCACAGGAAGGTCTTTATGTGTATGATACAGTGCAGAGACTTTATGACAGTCAATTTGGGGAAGGCGATGTTTCAAACATCAAAAAGTACATTAAACTTGGCACTTTAGGGGAAGCGTTTACCTCCGATGAGCAGGTGGTTCTTTTAATTGATGAAATAGACAAGGCGGATTTGGAATTCCCAAATGATTTGCTATGGGAACTGGACAAAATGGAGTTTTATGTTACAGAAACAAAGGAAACGATAAAGACGAAAACCAGGCCGATTGTTATTATTACTTCAAATGCAGAAAAGGAACTCCCCGACGCATTCCTGAGAAGGTGCATTTTCCATTATATAGAATTCCCGACAAGGGAAAAGATGGAAGAAATCGTAAATGTTCATTTTGACAGCATTAATGACAATTTGTTAAATCAGGCTATGGACGCTTTCTATAAAATACGAGATATGAGGGATATTCAAAAAAAGCCAAGCACTTCCGAACTGCTTGACTGGCTGCAGGCCTTAATGCTTAGCGGAATAGCCGTTGAGAGGATTACAGAAGAAATACCTTATGCAGGTGTATTACTTAAAAAAAACCAGGACATAGATGCTATGTTTGAAATTAAAGAGAAGGGTTACTCTCTTAAGAGGTGGTAAATGTTTTTAGATTTCTTCTATTTATTAAGGGCGAGGGGCCTTCAGGTTTCTTTAAATGAATGGCTTTCACTTGTTGAGGCCCTGGACAAAGGGCTTATCGGTTCGAGTTTGACAGAATTTTATCATCTGTGTCGAAGCATTTTAATTAAAAGTGAAACGGAATATGATAAGTTTGACCAGATATTTGCTGAATATTTTAAAGGGATTGAAAGCCCTGAGGATTTGCCCGCTGATTTCTGGGACTGGCTGAATAATGATGTAAAGCTAAGAGATATAAATGACAAAGCTGTTCTGGACAAGTTTCAGGCAGAACTTGACGAACTTTTAAAGCGGTTTAAAGAGCGAATGGAAGAGCAGAAGGAAAGGCATGATGGCGGGAATTACTGGATTGGGACTGGTGGCACATCAACGATGGGGCATAGTGGCTATAATCCGGCCGGCGTCAGAGTTGGTTCAGAAGGCAGGCATAAAACTGCGATTCAGGTTGCTGGAGAAAGAAAATTCAGAGACTTCAGGCAGGATAATATACTGGATATCAGACAATTCCAAATGGCATTTAGAAAGCTTAGACAATATTCTGCCAGGATGGAAGGCGCTAAGACGGAACTTAATATTGATGCGACCATTGATGAAACCTGCAACAATGCAGGCATGCTGAGACTGGTATTTGATAAACCAAGGAAAAATACAATAAAACTTCTTATATTATTTGACTCAGACGGATCAATGACACCATACAGTGCACTTTGCAACAGACTGTTTCAGGCAGTAAGCAAATCAAGTCATTTTAAAGACTTGAAGGTGTATTACTTTCATAATTGTGTTTATGATCACTTATTCACGACACCTTACTGCAGAAAAGGGGACTGGGTTGATACGGAATGGGTGCTTTCCAACTTAAACAGTGAATACAAAGTGATATTTGTCGGAGATGGTACCATGTCACCTTCAGAATTGACGATGAAGGGTGGTAATGCCACCATAGGCCTGTTTAATAATGAAACAGGCATGCAATGGTTAACCAAATTTAAAAAGAAGTACAAAAAGGTAATTTGGCTGAATCCTATTCTGAAAACAGACTGGGAATATGTATATGGCGGACACACGTTGCAGATGATTGGCGAAATATTTAATATGTTTGAACTGACCCTAGATGGGTTGGAAGCAGGCATCAAGAAATTGCTGGTCAAGTAAGCCCATTATAAGCATCCGACATTGGGCTTGTGTTTTCTGGAAGCCTTGCAATTAGTCATTCGGGAATTTTGTTATCCACAGGCAAACTGTGGATAACTTATTTAATTCATCGAAGCTAAATAGGCGTTGCTTAATTTTGCGCAGTTCAATTTTGTGCAGCTCAATTTTGTGCAACTCAAGCCCGTGCATCTATGGCATAGTTGGGATGTTTAGTACGAATTTTATCCGACATCCCCAAATCTTTCAGTTAATGACCGTTTTGTTCAGCACCCTTAACTGTTAATAAAGAGTTTTAACTTTATTTGGATTTTAATAGGAAGAAAAAGATAATAGTTTCACTAAAACAATGAGGTATTTAACTCTTTTGACTATTGACACTCCCCATAGCTAAAGCAAGGGGATTCTTGAGTGATTAAACGCTAGTGCATTTCTACTAAGCGAGTATGACCTCAAGTTTGAGGCTGTGTCATCAGCCCTCATAGGCCAGAGCATATAGCTACCTATGCTGATAATCTTTTACCAATTATCACAGGTGCAGAAATTATATTCTGTGCACCGACAATATCACGATGGCCGCTATAGCCACAACTACAAGTAT
>JAENWH010000479.1 GCA_016650135.1 Peptostreptococcaceae bacterium | reverse complement strand
GAAAGAGAAAAATGATTATCAAGAAATTGCAAGAAAAGAAAAAGAACTTATTCTTTCAGAGATGAAAAGATTTCGAGATTCTGGTTATGAGCTTGAGCATTTAATCAATAAAGCAGATTTTACAGGTGATATGCGCCTTTTTGGAAATATAATAAGTGAAATATATTCTTCATATGGATTCGATGAGAGTATTTTCATTCTTCTAATAAAGTTAAAACCGGAAAAAAGATTATATTACTATTATGTTGAAGAAACTTACAACAGAAACAAAAAAGACCCGGATATTATATTTGACGTGCTTCGAGTAGCTCGTGCTCACGATACAAGTAGTCAGATAATCATTACATTGGCACAAATTGACTATCAAGTATTCAACGGTCATGATATTCACGAATACCTCTCTGTACAAGATAGTCACTTTTTGGCAAACACTGCCTTATCAGACGGTGTATAGTATTGCAGAAAAGGATGGCAAATATCTTTTGGAAAAAAGTCTTGAATTTTGTAATAGTGAATTATTCTGGACAAGTCTTGAGCAAATCAATCGAGAATTATCACCACTTGAGTGTTTATCCTACCTGGAACTTGCAGTATCTCAAGAGGTTAAGTCAGAAGAATCCAATATATATTATGTAGAAAAAGTATTCGAAAAACTATATGAACAGCTTGATCTTTTACAGTATAAAGAAAGAATTGCTCCGCTGGAATTTAAGTTTCTGCAATTAAAAGCCTTTGAAAATGGTTCATGCTTTCATTCGATAATAAAAGAGGATCCAGGACTCTATGCCTCTTGCATTGATATGCTCTATAAGCATGAAGATGGGAAGGAACCTGATAAAAAAGAAATAAATATGAGCACAGTTTTTGATATATTTCATACTTTAAACTTCTGCCCAGGAGAGACCAATGGAAGTATTGATGAACCAGTGTTACGGAATTGGGTTAGTGAGTTCCAAAGGCTTCTAGAGAAACAACACCAGTCTCTTCTTTTTCATTCATTTCTTGGTAGATTATTGGCCCATTCACCAGCTGGGGATGATTGCTATGAGCCCCATGAAGCTGTAAGGAGATTGATTGAAGAAATTTACCAAGCTGATATAAAGGAATCGTTCTATATTGAGCGTCTAAATATGCGAGGTATTTATAATGTGACAGATGGTAGAGATGATAAAATATTAGCCGATAAATATAGAGCAAATGCGAAGGCTTTGTTTCAAAATTATCCTAAAGTTGCCTCTATTTATTCATTGTTAGCTGAGAATTATGAAAAAAAAGCAAAAGAAGCTCGTAAGCAGGCAGAACAAGTCGATGGGTACTAATAAGGCCGTAAAAAGTTCTGAGTCCTCTTCATCTTATACACTCAAGATTTTGATTGTGCGGTCAAATGCATTAAAGCAGGCTTGAAGGTCTACCGTACTCCGGTACTTGGAGAATCTGTTTAGGAATTGCTCTTATTCCCCAATGATCTTGATCAAGGCTCTTTTCTCACGTTTCCCATCAAGTTCATAATAGAATATTTGTTCCCATGGGCCGAAGTCCAGCCTTCCCTTGGTAATGGCTATAACCACTTCGCGTCCCATGATGGTCCTCTTCAGGTGTGCATCAGCATTGTCCTCATAGCCATTGTGCTTGTATTGGGAGTAGGGCTTCTCAGGGGCAAGCTTTTCCAGCCAGGTCTCATAATCCTGGTGGAGACCGCCTTCGTCGTCGTTGATGAACACGCTGGCAGTGATATGCATGGCATTTACTAAGACAAACTAGTTACTTTGGATATGTCGTTATAGGAGGTGCTGTAGAATTATGCTGCTAGGGGAAGGATATAGTGATTGTTGTGTAATATCATAGAAACTGCTAGTGTTCCCGAAGAAAATATCTTAAAGGTTTATATAATTAAT
>JAENWH010000358.1 GCA_016650135.1 Peptostreptococcaceae bacterium | reverse complement strand
CTAGTACTAACGCTAAAGTTAGTACAAATGAAATTATCTTTCTCATTTTCATTTTAAATCCTCCTTTAAAGGTTTTTCTCGAGGGGCATTTAGTAGTATAGTTTAGTTCAAATCATCATCCCCTCTTGAAGATAATTTGAGAGATACTTTTAGCCTAAAAAACGTTGAAATTGCAACGTTTAACGTGAATTTCTTGCAAAGTATATCTATTATTCTTTAGAGCAATAAGTTGAAATAATGGTAAAAGAAAGCAATAGAAAATTATGAAAAACAAAAGATAATTTTGGTAGCCCGGAAGAGTTATTCAAAAACTAATCAAGATGCAACCTTTATGCGAATGAAGGAAGACTATATGAGAAATAGGCAACTAAAACTTGGGTACAATGTCAAGATTATTACAAAAAATCAGTTAATAACAGATTTTAGCATTCATCAAAGGTCTTGATATACAATTACATTAAAAGAACACATGGAAAATTGGAGAATATACATAAACGCAAAAAACCAGAAAAGAATCTCAACTAAGGGAGATTCTTTTCTTTTTCGTTTAAGACTTTTACTGCAGTCCCTTATTTTTTTAAATAAAAATTCTTTTCTTCATACTCAAATATTTTTTATCTACTACGATAATATAATTCAGTATATTATCGATTACAAGATGAATAAAAATCATTCTAGAAAATGCAGTTTTTCCCGTGGATGCTTTGTTTCAAAGAGCATCCGTTTTGTTTCTGGTGTAGTATGCAGGTAGATCTGAGTCGTCACAATTGAGCTGTGACCAAGGAACTCCTGAATGTATTTGATACTCACACCTTCTTCAAGAAGAAGGGACGCAAAGGTGTGTCGGAAAGAATGGGGTGTAATATTCTTTTCAAAAGCAGCAAGGTTGGCACATTTTGTCACCACATTCCTCACGTCCTGAGTAGTAAGATGTCTGTTATATTTGTTTAAAAATATAAATTCGGAAGACGTAACTATTTTATTCCGGTCTTTAAGATATGAGGCAAGAGCCAAAATTGCATTTTCCTCTGTTATAAAAATCATTCGTTCTTTAGAACCCTTCCCGTGAAGCAGCAGAGATTGCTCTACAGAATCATAATCTGAAAAGGTCAAGCCACAAAGCTCAGCAACCCGCATTCCCCCGGCAAACAGCAATTCCAACAAGGCAGTATCCCGAACAAAAGTAAGTCGCTCGAATTCACTTCTGGCTTTTCTGCCATAAACTATATTTAGTAATATATCCACCTCTCCCAACGTCATGAATTTAGGTGGGCACAAAGGGTCATTCACTTTTAAATGAAAACTGTCAAATGGATTTTCTGTAATTATTTCTTTATATTTCAGAAAAATCATAAATGACATGAGACAGGCAAATCTGCGTTTAATGGTTTTCTTGGCGAAACTTTCACTAAACAGTTTTAAATGCTCTTCCAGCAACGCCTTGTTGATCTGCTGGAATTCTAAAACGGGTGGCTCATGATTTTCAAAAAAATCGAAGAAAAATTCCAAATCATAACTGTAAGCCCTTATTGTATGGGCGGATAATTTGCAATGACCTTTGCAATACTTCAAAAAAGCATTTTTCTGTGCCCGGATTTCACTTTTCAGAAAAACTTTTTCCGGTGGCGGGTCTGCAGGAGCCACCCAGCAAAGTCGAAAATTCTGAAGAGGACTGGCAGTAAGAACACCTTCCTCAACAAGAAACATCATGAATGATTTCAGTGTGGAAAATGCTTTCTTCACAGTTTCTGGCTTTCTGTCCTCCTTGTCATTAAGATGCAGAAGATAGTTATGAAACAGTTCACCTGTTAACTGAGAGCAGAACTGTACTAAAGGATCCTGTGCTTTGCAAAAGCCAAAGAAACCGTTCATATTATATCTATATTTAGTAACTGAGCCTAATCCAAGCCCCCGATTAGGACAATAATCTTTTAAAAATTTTGCTGCGTAAAATTCAAATTCATTCATTTTGAGCCCAACTTTCTGCGTGGATGCATTTTTGCTAAAATATCTCTTTTTTTCTCATTTGTAGTATGTAGGTAGATTTGAGTAGTTTTAATGGATGAGTGACCTAAAAATTCTTGTATATATTTAATATCTACATCTTCCTCAAGCAAAAGGGATGCGAATGTGTGCCTAAATGTATGGGGTGTTACGTGTTTTGTCATTCCTGCTACACTTTTGTATTTACCGACAATTTTTCGCACTTGATCAGTTTTAATAGGTAGCATTTTGTCAGAGAGTAAAAGCCTGCTAGATAAAAGCCGATTAGCATTGTCAATTGACAAGGTATTTCGTAAAGATAAATATTTGTTTAACAGAGATATAACTTCTTTGTTTGTAATAAAAACAAGTCGGTTTCTACTCCCTTTCCCAAGCACTTCCATTGTTTTTTCAACCGGATTATAATCAGAGAGTTTTATTCCGCAAAGTTCTGAGACCCGCACACCACTGAAAAAAAGCAACTCTAAGACTAGAAGATCTCTAGTTTTCTGGAAAGCATTGATATTTTCCAACTTATAGGCTCCTCCTAAAATCCTGGTCACTTCTCCAAGAGTTAGTGAAGCAGGAATAGAAACAGGCGTTTTCATTTTCAGGCGAAAGCTTCTGAAAGGGTTGTCACTTTCCAGCCCGTCATCCTGCAGAAAGTAGAAAAAGCCACGAAGGCTGGAAAATTTGCCCTTAATTGTGGAAACAGAATAATTCTCGCTAACAACGTCTAGGTAATAATCCAGGTGTTTCCTTTT
>JAENWH010000334.1 GCA_016650135.1 Peptostreptococcaceae bacterium | reverse complement strand
GTCAAAGCAACTTTATTTACTCCTGTTTTAATTCTAAATTTTTCACATTGTTCAAGTACCGATCCAGCAACGTTAAGATGAAATTTCAGAGCCAGATCATCAGCCAGGTTTGCACCCGAGTCTTTCATTGCCCTGGCCGCCGCATCCTCCAGTAGAATGGCGCATTGGCCCTCATAATTGTTCTCCTGGCAAATATCAAGCATGGATGATACCGCATCAAACAGCCTTCCCATACTTGAACTTTCAATTGTATTAATATTATGATCAAGAGCAGCTTTTATTATTGGTTCGTTTTTCTTTTTGATATCGTCGGTTTTCGCATTGTAATTGACAATTTCACATATATCAACTTCAAACTCATCCTCTTCAAGAACTTTAATTCCCTGATTTATATAGCAAATTGCCGACTTCCAACCTTCCTTCATGGAAGAATCACCGCCGACCATTTTCACATATTTCAGATGAGACAGACGTTCATATTTTTCTTTATGGCACAAAAGTATTTCTCCTCCCCATATTTTTCCATCTGCCCCAAAGCCCGTCCCATCAAAACTGACTCCAATGATTGCATCATTAATTCCATGCTCCGCCATAACGGATGCGACATGGGCGTGATGATGCTGGATTTCCAAAACCGGGATGCCGTGCTTCTTTGCATATTTTTTCCCGATAATTGTGGAATTATACAACGGATGTAAATCGCAGGCCACCACACGGGGTTCAATACGGAAAAGAGCTTTCATCCTTTCAATGTTGTCTTCATAGATATTACAGTTTTCCAATGAATCCAAGTCTCCAAAATACTGGCTCACATATGAGAAAGGTCCTTTGCTGACTGCAAATGAATTTTTCAGATGACCTCCGGTGGCCAGAGCCATTATTTCTTTTCCCGGCCTTTTTTCTCCCATATTGATATACAAAGGCACCGGTGTATAACCCTTGGATCTTCTTATTAATTGCGGTTGACCATCTATTACCCTTGCTACAGAATCATCAACGCGAAGCTTTATTTCCCTCTTGTTTGCAATAACCACCGAAATCAAGCCATTGCTTTTTTCCATAAAATCAAGCATTTCCTGATCATCTTTTATCATTGGCAAACTCGAAATATTTGCACTGGTCATAATTAACGGACCATCAAATTTTTCAAGCAATAAATACTGGCCTCCCATACTTGGAAGAAATGAACCAATAAACCTGCTTTTCTCAAACTCCTTGCAATCAGCTCTTCCTGTCAGGTTAGTGCGCCACTCAGCCCTAGCTGATTTTTCCGATTTTTCCGATTTTTCCAGTAACAAAATAGGTCTTGCAGAGGAAGTAATCAGACTTTCCTCTTCAGGAGAAACCTGACAATATTTTCTGACCATTTCCAAATCTTTAAACATGATTGCAAATGGTTTTTCTTCCCTGCCTTTTAAAATCCTAAGTTTTTCCACTGCAGCATCATCAAGTGGATTACATACTAAATTATATCCTCCAACACATTTAAAGCCTATAATTTCCCCACGTGACAAGCGGGCAGCTGCAAAATTAATCAAATTCTTTTGATTTTCTATTTTCCCATCCAGATTAAATCCTTCATGCTCTTGAATGTCAGTACTTTGAACATCAGTATTAAGTAAGCTAATGGATTCAAACTGCGGGCCGCAGTCATAACAGGATATGGTCTGTGCATGAAATCTCCTGTCATTCCTGTCCGCATATTGCTCATGACAAAATTCACACATAGGGAATTCTATCATAGCCGTGTTTTCTCTGTCATAAGGTATTTTATCAATGATTGTATATCTCGGACCGCAAACCATACAACTGATAAACGGATGATGATATCTTGGATTTGCAATTTCCTTCAGTTCTTTCAGGCATTCAGGGCATATGGCAATATCTGCGGGTATCATGGCAGCCTCATCGTCTCCTTCATTGCTGTCCAGAATAGTAAATCCTTCATATTGAACAAACTCAATCCGTTCTCTTTTAATATGGACAATTTCTGCCGGTTCCGGTTTTTCTTTTTTTAAAGCATCAATAAATTTTCCAATGTTCTCTTCGGTATCTGTTAATCGTATTTCTACAAGACCTCCGATGTTTAAAACCTGTCCCTTTATTCCGTAATGATCAGCCAACTTAACAACAAATGGTCTGAATCCGACCCCTTGAACGATTCCCCACAATTTAATTTTTTCACTAATTTTATTATTCATGATGGTGGTGATGTTTAGCCTCTATATTCTTTGCTCTTTCTTCAAACCAAAGAGTTACCTTCTCAAATCCTTCTCCTGTTTTCCCAGACACCTTAAATACTGGTACATTTTTATTAAGAGCTCTGACGCCCTTCATAAAATAGTCTTCATCAAAATCAAGATAAGGGATCAAATCAATTTTATTTATAATAATAATATCTGCTTTCTCAAAAGCAAGAGGGTATTTGTAAGGTTTATCGCTACCTTCCGTTACTGTGGAAATCAGCATCTTCACGTGTTCGCCAATTGAAAATTCAGCCGGGCAAACAAGGTTTCCAATGTTTTCTATAAACAAAATTCCTTTTTCTTCAAACTCTATGTTTTGAACCATATTATGAATTATAAGAGCATCTAAATGGCAAGCCCCAAAAGTGTTTATCTGGAAAGTGGTAATTCCTAAACTCCTCAAATCCTTTGTATCTATATCTGATTCTATATCTCCTTCTATAACGTAAGACTTCATGCTTAATCTTTTAATAATATTTTTCAATGTTGTGGTTTTCCCAACACCAGGCCCACCCATTTCATTAACAACCAAAACACCATAATCCGTCAGATTCTCGTTCACATGTTCTGCAATATGGTCATTCTCATCATGAATATTTTCCATAATATTTAACTTTTTAACATCATGCATTTATTCTACCTCTATTTCCTTGATATAAAATTCTTTTCCTATGTCTGTCGGACCGCCATCCTCCCCACATTTTGG
>JAENWH010000336.1 GCA_016650135.1 Peptostreptococcaceae bacterium | reverse complement strand
GCAAATTTATTTTTAATAACATTTTCTATGACAGCAGTAGCATTTTTTGGAATTTATTTTAAGCTCCAACAGTTGATAACCATGACTGTGAATGGCCTTATTCAGGGATGTATGCCAATTATGGCGTATAATTACGGCTCCGGTAACAGACCAAGGCTTATGGAGACTTTTAAAATTGGAACATTTTTTGCAGTCATCATGATGGGCATTGGAACAATGATCCTGTGGATTTTCCCGGAGCAGGCACTTGGTATATTCAATGCCTCAGATGATATGATGAAATTTGGAATCCCAGCTTTGCGTATTATGAGTGCCAGTTTTATCATGGCAGCTTTTGGATTTATGTTTGCATCGTTCTTTCAGGCTACGGGAAGAGTAGCATATAGCTTAATCATTAATTTGTTAAGGCAACTGGTTCTGCTTGTGCCGTTTATGTGGATTCTATCAAACTTCATGGGTATGAGCGGAGTGTGGTGGGCATTCCTGGCGGCAGAAATTATTACAACAATTATTTGCATTTTTTTGTTTTATGAACAGGAAATCAAATGAATCAGCATAATGCTGGTTATAAAGACATACCATTGGAGGAGAAGTTGGAGATTATGAGTACAAAAGATATAAAAAATATGGCATTAAAATATTTGGCTTATCGGGATCATACAGTGAATGAAATGTCAAAGCACCTAAAGGAGAAAGAATTTGAACAAAGTGAAATTGATAAGGCCATCTCTGATTTACTTGAATTAAAGTATTTGGATGATTATAATTATTGCAGAAAATACATGCCTTACTCGGCGGGCAAAGGGAAGGGTAAAGAAAAAATAAAACTGGAATTATTACAAAAGGGAGTAGAAAAACAAATAATCGAAGAAGCGATGACCGATGAAGAGGCTGAAGGAGAAATATTAAGCATTTCAGAGTTTGAAAGAGCTTTATTTCAAGGAGAAAAAGCTTTATGCAATCAGGAGATTACTGAAAAGACGCTTGCCAAGGTTGGCCGAAGACTTTCAACCCTTGGGTATTCAACAGATATAGTATATAAAGTAATGGGAATAATTATGAAGAGAAGCAGAGGGAATAATGATTAAGGTGATAATTACTGCTCCAAAAGGGAATATGGGTAAACTTATTGTAAAAGCAGTTGCTGAAAATTCTAAGATTGAAATAATTGGCGGTCTGGCGCCTAAGGGCAGAGATTATATTGGTATTGATATAGGGATTGCAGCTGGGCTTCAAAACCCGTTGGGCATTAAAGTTTATGATGATTTAGAAAAAATAATAAATGAATGTGATATGATTATTGATTTCTCATCAGTTGACTGTTCTATGAAATTAATTGACATGGCTCTAAAGTATAATAAGGCATTAATCTGCGGAACAACAGGATTTAATAAAGCAGAAGAAAATATAATAAAGGCAGCAGCCGAGAAAATACCATTACTGAAGGCAGCAAACACGTCATATGTTGTAAATGTAATGAATAAACTTTTAAGTGAAGCTGCAAAAGATTTAAAAGGCATGGCAGATGTGGCAATTATTGAAATGCATAGTGCAGATAAAAAAGATGCTCCCAGTGGCACCGCTAAGGAAATGGCAAATATAATTGAAAAGGCAACAGAGATAAATGACATGATTTCATTTCATTCAATAAGAGCTGGAGATATTCCCAGCAGCCATACCGTCATGTTTGGTTGTATGGGAGAACGACTTGAAATTACGCATCATGCTTATAATTGGGAATGTTACGCAGAAGGTGCGTGCAAAGCCATCGAGTATTTAAGCAGTAAAGATCCAGGGTTATATCTTATGGAAGATGTCGTTAAGGACAAGTAAAGGAGAAAAATGAGAAGAATCACTAATAATGTAGAGGAAAGAAGAATAGCAGTTTTGATTGATGCGGATAATGTATCCCAAAAGTATATTAAATTTATTTTTGAAGAATTAACGAAGCATGGTATTTTGACTTATAAAAGAATATATGGAGATTGGACCAGTACAAGGCAGAATTCATGGAAGGAAGTACTCTTAAATTATTCCATTACTCCCATACAGCAGTATGGATATACAACAGGGAAAAACTCTACAGATTCAGCATTAATTATTGATGCGATGGATATTTTGTATTCAGAAAATGTTGATGGTTTCTGTATCGTTTCCAGTGACAGCGATTTCACTAGATTAGCAGTCAGATTAAGAGAAGACGGCATGTATGTTGTAGGGATGGGTGAGAAAAAAACACCAAATCCATTTATAGTGGCGTGTGAACAGTTCAAGTATCTGGAGTCTTTGATTCAGGTTGAAGCTGTACCGAATCCATCAACAAATATTGCAACGGTGCCAATAGAATTAAAGGAAATTACAAATGTGATATTAGTATTAATAGCTGATATGTCAGACGAAGCTGGATGGGTTCACTTATCTGCGCTTGGGAATATGCTAGTTAAGAGACAACCGGATTTTGATACAAGAAATTATGGATATACAAAGCTTTCCAGTCTTATTTCTGCAATCCCGGTAGTAGAAATGAAAATGAAAGGAAAAGCTTATTATATAAGGAGCAAGTGAAAAATCTGTCAGGAGCAAGTGAAAAATCTTGACATAAGACCGGTAAATGTATAAAATAAAAAAAGATGTATGTTTGAATATGTTTAATTATATTAATAGGTAAAGCGTTGAAAAAGAGAGTAGATTCATTAAATATCCTTACAGAGAGGCAGTAACAGCTGAGAAGCTGCCGGTGCAATGAAAATCGAAAATCACTTTGGAGCTTAAATCACAAAATAAAGTGGCGGGAAACTGCAACTAGGGTGGTACCGCGGTTTGATAATCGTCCCTAATTCGTATATCAATACGAATTAGGGATTTTATATTAAAGGAGAAACAGAATGTTTGAAAATTTATCAGAAAAACCTGTAGCAGAATT
>JAENWH010000096.1 GCA_016650135.1 Peptostreptococcaceae bacterium | reverse complement strand
TGAACAATTCAGAAAAGGCTCAGTTACAACTTGTACAGCCATTTCTGAATTCATGAAGTGCAAGGTTTTTCGCAGAATAGTATAAAAAGCCTTGCACTTCATGCAAAGGTGTCTGACTATTCAAGTTCACCTTTGGTTCAGCAGCCCCTAATTATTATTGACTGTTATCATCGTATTATCAGTTAATTGTTTCCGTTATCACTATTCACTTGAAAGGGTAAACACTTATGGATTCGACAACTTTTTTCCAAAATTGTGTGACAGGAATTTCCCTGGGAAGTGCCTATGCGCTTATTGCAATTGGGTATACAATGGTGTATGGCATTTTAAGGCTCATCAATTTCGCCCATGGCGATATTTTTATGATGGCAGGTTATTTTACAATATTTGCAATCTCTGATTTTATGATGCCTTGGTACGTAGCTATTCCTTTTGTAATTCTGGCTACAGTTGCTCTTGGCGTTGCAATAGAGAAGGTTGCCTACAAACCATTAAGAGAAGCACCTCGTATGTCAATTATGATTTCTGCAATTGGGGTATCTTTTCTTTTGGAAAATCTGGCCACTTATTTGTTTACAGGATTGCCTAGATCTTTTCCAAAATTAGGGTTCCTTCAGAAAGTATTCAAAATTGGCGATGTTTCGGCGCCAATAGTCACTTTTATTACGCCTGTTATAACAATCGGGCTATTATTTGTTCTTATTTATTTAGTAAATCATACCAAGATGGGAATGGCAATGAGGGCGGTTTCAAAAGATTACGAAGCCTCTCGTCTTATGGGAATAGAAATAAATACAATTATAACCATTACATTTGTTATCGGATCCGCACTTGCGGCTATTGGCGCTATTTTATATTTCTCGCCAAGACCGCTGGTTTATCCGTTCAGCGGTGTAATGCCAGGGCTCAAATGCTTTGTAGCTGCGGTAATAGGTGGTATCGGAAGCATTCCGGGAGCTGTAATTGGAGGCTTTGCAATAGGTATTTCAGAGACTTTCCTTGTTGCTCTATTCCCTTCGATGTCAGGTTACAGTGACGCTTTTACATTCGTATTATTAATTATTATGCTTATATTCAGGCCAACAGGATTGCTTGGCGAAAATATTACAGAAAAGGTGTGATGCAATATGGTACTCAAAAAATCAACAAAATTAATTTTGACAACAGTACTGATTGCGGCAGCACTCGTACTGATTTTCCTGCTGGATAAAGGAATCATAGGGTCTTCCTACACGGTTCGAATCGTAAGATTATCCTTTATTTATGCATTAATTGGCGTTTCCATGAATTTAGTCAATGGATTTACGGGGTTATTTTCTCTTGGGCAGGCGGGGTTCATGGCAATAGGTGCCTATACAGTGGGGGTTTTAACAATCCCAGTGGAGTTAAGACCAAATGTTTATTACATGAAACCAATGGCAAATTGGCTTATTAACGTTGATATCCCATTTGGGGTGGCGTTGCTTTTAGGAGGCTTATTTGCCGCAGTTTTCGCAGCCCTGATTGGTGCTCCGGTTCTAAGGCTTAAGAGTGACTATCTGGCAATTGCCACATTAGGATTCTCTGAAATTATACGAGCTGTTATTGCCAATAATCAGCTGGCTTCTGTTACAAATGGATCACTTGGATTGAAAAGTATACCTGGATTTGACAGTCTTTTCGTACCTGCACTTATATCTATTGCAGGCATCGGGGTTATGGCATTACTGATTAAATCAACTTATGGAAGAGCCTTTAAAGCTATTCGAGAAGATGAAATAGCGGCGGAAGCGATGGGAATCAATCTGTTTAAACATAAGGAACTGTCATTTGCCATTTCTGCATTTTTCGCGGGAATAGGTGGGGGATTGCTTGCAGTTCATTTGACGGCGGTTGACTCAAATCAGTTTAAAATAATGGTAACCTATGAAATACTGTTGATTATAGTACTTGGCGGCATGGGAAGCATTACAGGAACGTGTATCGCAGCTTTTGCTATTACCGCTGGTAAGGAATGGCTGAGATTCTTTGATTCGACACTTTATATCGGTCAATGGCAGGTTCCATTTTTCAGACCAGGTCTTCGTATGGTAATATTCAGTTTACTGTTGATGGCTATAGTACTTTTCTATAGGAAAGGCCTTATGGGAACCAAAGAATTCTCCTGGGACGGCATCTTTACTTTCTTCTATAAATTAAAAAATAAGGTGATGAGGATAGGAAACAAGTCACTGAAGGGAGGTGCCTCAAATGAATAATAGTGAAAATGTCCTTAGCGTAAGCAATGTCACTGTTCAGTTTGGCGGTGTTGTCGCTTTAAATGATTTGAATCTAGAAGTGAACAAGGGTGAGATTATCGGACTTATCGGGCCGAACGGAGCTGGGAAAACAACAGCATTCAATGCTATTACAGGCGTTTATGCTCCCACGAATGGCGCCATTTATTTAAACGGAAAATTAATGTCAAGCAATTATCCGAATAAGAAAATGCTGGCCCTGTATGCAGGCGGAAATCTTGGGAAATATGATAAGAGAATTGCGCCTACGCCTGATGTTATCGCAAAAAAGGGAATTGCAAGAACATTTCAAAACATTAGACTTTTTAAGAACTTGACGGTTTATGAAAATGTATTGATTGCGAAACATATGACGGTTAAAGCAAATCCGTTTTCAGCCACATTCATGTTAAATGCAAATGAAGAAAAAAGAATACGTCAGGAAACTCTTGAATTGTTACAAATACTGGGGCTTGAACAAGTGAAGGATGATATATCAACGTCATTACCTTATGGTAAGCAAAGACATCTTGAAATTGCAAGAGCGCTTGCGACAAAACCTCAGCTGCTGCTTCTTGATGAGCCGGCAGCAGGTATGAACCCGCAGGAATCAGATGAACTGATGTATTTTGTTGCTAGAGTGAAAGATGATTTTGGCCTTTCAATATTAATGATTGAACATCATATGCAGGTGGTAATGGGTGTGTGCTCCAGAATTTACGTTTTGGATTATGGGGTTACAATTGCAAGCGGAAATCCTAAAGAAATACAAAATAATCCAAAGGTAATTGAAGCGTATCTGGGGGTGGATGAATAATGTTGGATATTAAAAATTTGCAGGTTCACTACGGCGGAATACATGCACTCAGAGGAATAAATATGGTTGTCGAGAGCGGAAAGATAATTTCGCTTATTGGCGCAAATGGTGCAGGAAAAAGTACTACCCTTAAGGGGATTATGGGACTTGTTCCAAAGACTACAGGTAGCGTCATATGCGATGGTGTTGATATTACGAATATGAAGACCAAGGATATCGTTAAAGAAGGAATTATTCTTTGTCCTGAAGGAAGAAGAGTATTTCCAAACCTGACGGTTGATGAAAACCTTATGCTTGGAGCTTACACAAGAAATGATAAGGCTGAAATTTTAAAAGATAAGAATTGGGTTTTTGATTTATTTCCAAGAATGAAGGAAAGAGAATGGCAACTGGCAGGGACTCTTTCAGGTGGGGAGCAACAGATGCTTGCAGTAGGAAGAGCTTTGATGAGTAAGCCAAAACTTCTTATGATGGATGAACCCTCATTAGGTCTGGCACCATTGGTTGTAAAGAGTATTTTCGAGATAATTAAAGAAATTAATAAATCAGGGGTAAATGTTTTGCTGATTGAGCAAAATGCAAAGGCTGCTCTTGAAATTTCTGATTATGCCTATGTAATGGAGATTGGTGAAATTACGCTAGAAGGTCCTGGAAGAGAACTTCTTGGAAATGATCAGGTTAGAAAAGCTTATTTAGGGGAATAAGTATATAGCAGGGTAAGGGATTAGAGGGAAAATGATAAGAAAAACTATAAAAACGAGGGTATTACTGTCAATTACTACTTTTTTTGTACTTGTAATTTTCACATTCACAGGATGTGAAAGCTATGATAATTTTAAGGCAATATTTATTGATGGTGGTAAAATTAATGAAGATACAATACGAATTGCAGTATATGAGCCCCTGTCTGGACCAGATAAAGAATACGGGAAGCTGGAAAAGATAGGGGTTGAAATAGCAAATCAACTTTTTCCAAGAGCACTTGGCAAGAAGGTTGAGTTGCTTTATTTTGATAACAAATCAGATATTTATATCGCTGAAACGGTTGTTCAGGAAATGGTTGATAAAAGGGTTGCAGTGGTACTTGGCAGTTATGGGAGTGTCAATTCTTTAATGGCTGCTGGTAAACTGGAAGAGGCTTCCATTCCAGCCATTACTATAACGAATACAAATCCTTTGGTTACAAGTTATAACCCGTTTTATTTCAGAGTATCCTATACTGATTCATTTCAAGGTGTGGCGCTTGCAAAGTATATTGTTGAAGGATTAGACTTAAAAAAAGCTGCTATAATAGTACCTTTGCAGGATGATTTTGCCATCGCAGTGTCTAAAAGCTTTTCAGATAAGATGATACAGTTGACAGAGGACGAAGGAGCAATACTGGCCAATGAGGATTATATCCCAGGAGAAAAAGATTTTTCTAAACAACTGACTGGAATTAGGGAATCAGGTGTAAAAGTTGTTTTCATGCCAGGAAAAGTAAAAGATACGATTGAAATTTTGAAACAGGCAGATGAAATAAATTTAGATGTAACCTTTCTTGGTACAGATCAGTGGGAATCGAAAAAGTTAATGAGTTTAGCTGAAGAAAAACCTCGAATCAAAATTGCTTATTCAGTTTTATTTAACACAAAGGCAGTTAAAAATCCACTTGCTAAACCCTTTCTAAGATTGTTTAAGAATAGGTATGGTCCGGATACTGTGCCTGAAAGCGCTACGGCTCTTGCCTTTGACTCTTATATAATAGCGATTGATGCTATTAACAGAGCTGGTACCGCCATTGATGGAGCAGCGGTCAGAGATGCATTACAGAACGCAATACAGTTTAAAGGGGTTTCAGGAACCATTACTTTTGACGAACATGGAGACCCAATCAAGTCAGTGGTCATAAAAGGGATCACAGACGGAAAAGCAGAAAGTATTTTCACAGTAGAGCCGAAATGGGTAATACAGGGAATATAATATATATTAAAGGAGAAATTAAAAATGGAAGACAACATAAAAGCAGCAGTAGAAAATATCAGACCTTATTTACAAAGAGATGGTGGAGATATCGAATTTATTGAATACACACCAGAAAAAATAGTTAGAGTAAAACTTCAGGGACGATGTTCGGGTTGCGCAGGAGCGAGGATGACATTGAAAAATGTTGTTGAAAAGGTTCTAAGAGAAGAATATCCTGATATAGTAGGAGTAGAATCAGTAGAATAGAAGGCAAAAATGGCCAAATTGAATTTGACAAAATCTTATATGATTAATAAGGTAATAATACCATTAATTATAGGACTGCTGGTAGTGGGAGCATTAATTGTACTCCCGCTACTTTTTAATGGAAGTAATAATACGGAAAATGAGTTGAGCCCCGGGCAGAAGCAGGAAGAAGAAAATGTTGCTGAAAAACCGGTAAATCTGGAAATAGTTTGTGTGGGAGACATTATGGTTCATGAACCGCAAATTGCTTCTCAGTATGACGCGGAAACAGGGATTTATGATTATAATAATAATTTTAAATATATTAAAAAATACATTGAAAAGGCAGACCTGGCTATCGGTAACTTTGAAGGAACCTTTGGAGGCCGTCCATATAGCGGATATCCGGCTTTCAGCACACCTGATGAACTTGCTGCTGCATTAAAGAATACTGGTTTTGATGTTGCAGTCACAGCCAATAACCACATGGTGGATACAGGAAATTCAGGGGTCATCAGAACGCTTGAAGTTTTAAGAGCAGCGGGGCTGACGACCTCAGGAAGCAGGATTAATCCAAGCGAACCTCGATATTCAATCAGTAAGGTGAAGGGGGTGAATGTGGGTATTGTTTCTTATACCTATGAATCCTCAGGGAGTGGAACAGATGTTGCAATTAACGGTAATTATATTTCTGATGAAACGGCGCAGTTGATCAATTCTTTTTCATACAATAGACTTGATGTGGATCTTGAAAAAATAAAGACTGTGATAGATGAGGCAAAAAAAGAAGGTGCCGATATTATTGTGTTATACTTGCATTGGGGAGAAGAATATCAGCAGGTACCTAATAAATGGCAGGAACAAATTGTAAAATCGGCCGTTGAGGAGATGAAGGTTGATATAATATTTGCTTCTCATACCCATGTTATTCAGAAAATGGAAATGGTGAAATCAGAAACAACAGGCAAGAATGTCCCTGTGTTCTATAGTATGGGGAATTTTATTTCCAACCAAAGAGAAGAGACTGTTCAAAACAGGTTCACGGAACAGGGAATGATTGCAAGAGTTGAGTTGGAATACATGGCGGGTACAGGAGATATGCTGTCTGTTAAAATGAGTTACACTCCTACATGGGTGGATAAATATAAAAGAGCTGGTAAAATTGTTTATGAGGTGATCCCTCTGGACGAAGAGATGGAAGCCAACCCGGCACTGATTGAGTCGGGGCACTTATCTAAAGCAAAGCAGGCATTGGAGGATATTAATGGAATACTTAAAATTAATTGAAGAATATAAGGATGAAATGATTAAAACCTTGCAGGAGCTTATTTCAATAAAAAGCGTCGCTGAACCAGCTTTAAACGACAGTGAAGACGGCTTTCTACCTTTTGGCAAGGGGGTCCATGACTGCTTTAAGTATATGCTTGATAAGGCGACAGCCGACGGATTTGATACTGAAAATGTAGATAATTATGGAGGGCATATTGAGTTTAGCGGATACTTTTTAGATGAATCCGGTGAAATTATTGGAACCAGCACTGAAATTGTGGGTGTACTTGCGCACCTGGATGTTGTACCGGAAGGCAGCGACTGGAAATATGAGCCCTTTGCCGGTGAAATTGCTGACGGCAAGGTCTATGGAAGAGGAGCCAGTGATAACAAGGGACCATTAGTAGCATCCTATTATGCATTGAAAGCGCTTAAGAATTCGGGAATCGTACCGGGGAAAAAAGTCAGGCTAATACTTGGGCTTGATGAAGAAACGAACTGGGACGGAATGAAGCATTATTTCTCAAAAGAAAAATCCCCTGACCTTGGATTTACTCCTGATG
>JAENWH010000244.1 GCA_016650135.1 Peptostreptococcaceae bacterium | reverse complement strand
TTGAGAAACGCCAAGTTCTTGGGCTATCTGTGTTTGGGTTTTATTCTGTATATAACGCTTCTGAAAAATATATTTTTCACTTTCCGAAAGTCTTTTCAATACAATATCAATTATTTCACCATATTCCACACTGTCATAACCTGTTTCATCTATGGCCGCGTATCTTTCCAATATGGGATTCTCTCCCACTTCACCGGCGTCATCAAAGGTTTGATTCAGAGAATAAGAATTATAGGCTCTTCCGCCCTCCATTGCTTCAAGAATCTGTTCCTCAGTATTTCCTAAATATTCTGCAATTTCAGCCACTGTCGGCACTCTTTGAAGTTGTCCAAAAAGATGCTCTTTTGCTGCTGGAACCTTTGCGCTCAATTCTTTTAACCTTCTTGGAACTTTCACTCCCCACTCTTTATCTCGAAAATATCTTTTTATTTCGCCAAGAATTGTAGGTGTGGCAAAACTTGAAAATTCGAAGCCTCTATTAGGATCAAATCTGTCGACAGCAGAAACCAGAGCCATTGCTCCAACCTGATACAGGTCATCGTAGTCAACACCCTTGTTAAGATATTTTCTGATTAAAATATCCACCATATATAAATAGCTTTCAACCAAAGCATTTCTAAGCTCAATGTCTTTCGTCTCAACATATTGTTTAAATAATTCTTGGTTGGTCATTTATTTTTCACCATTTTTACACACTTGCAGCCGTCAGACTTTTCTTGAATTTCAACTTCATCCATTAATGTTTCAATAATAAAAACACCTAGATCACCTTCACCGGGACAATTTGAACAAGGCTTAATATTTTTCATTATATTATGCCCTTCCCTACTATCCTCGACGTCAATAATTATTTTGTCATCCTGAATTTCACAAATAACCTCATACCTGTTGCTCCAGCCATCATAACCGTGGCAAGTAACAAATTTGCAGGCCTCACCTACAGCCACTTTAATATCATCTATCGCTTCTACATTAAAACCCGCGTTGCTGGCTAGCGAGGCTATTGAAATTCGAACCATTTTAACATATTCCGGTTTACCTGGGATTGAAAATTTTAATAAATCTCCCATCATTTTCTCCTTTACTCTGTAATTATCTCCAACTGGTCAATATCCGCCTTGTTTGCTTCCAAAGATTTGTCATTGTTTTCATCACTTATTTCAGCGAATAAATCTTCCACGTCTTCTTTAATTACCTTGGCTAAGGTAATAATATTAGAGTCAACATCAACTCTCATTATTTTCACCCCTTGAGTCGCACGGCCAAGTCTTGAAACATCACCAGCTTTAATTCTAATAATAATACCATCTGAATTAATCAGTAATATTTCATCATCTTCATTTACAACCATTGCCCCAACAAGTTCTCCCGTCTTTTTAAACTTGGCTTTATCATAAGTTAAAAGACCTTTGCCGCCTCTAACCTGAACTTTGTAATCTTCGACTGCAGTTCTCTTTCCATAACCATTTTTCGTAACAACAAGTAATTCCTCTCCAGGTTCAACAAGCTCCATCGAAACTACTTCGTCTCCCTTTTCAAGCTTAATCGCTCTTACTCCTCCGGCAATTCTTCCCATGCTCCTTACATCTTCTTCAGAGAAACAGATACACTTACCATGCTTAGTAACAATGATTACATTATTGCTTCCCGTAGTCTGATTAATTCCAATTAATTCATCTCCCTCTTTCAGGTTGATTGCAATTAAACCAGCTTTCCTGTTTGTGTCAAATTGAGAAAGCGGCGTTTTCTTAATCGTTCCTAATTTTGTCACTGCGATCAGGAATTTATCTTCAGCAAATTCTCTGATTGGTATCACGGCTGTGATTCTTTCTCTCTGCATCAAATTCAGGAAATTAACAGCTGGAGTTCCCTTTGCGGTTCTTCCTGCTTCAGGTATTTCATAAGCCTTAATTTTATGTGCTTTACCGGTGTTGGTAAAGAACATCAGATAGTCATGGGTTGACGTCATTAACATATGTCTCACAAAATCATTGTCTCTTGTGGTTAATCCTGTAATGCCCTTCCCGCCTCTTTTTTGAGTCTTATATGCTGAAATTGATATTCTTTTTATATATCCAAGATGAGTCAAAGTTATTGCAACCTGCTCTTCTTCGATAAGATCTTCTTCATCAATATCCGTCATGTCAGCAACAATTTTTGTTCTTCTAGCGTCTGCATATTTTTTTCTGACCTCAAGAAGTTCTTCTTTCACAACTGCCATAAGAAGTTTCACATCGGCCAAAAGCTCATTATAATATCCAATTTGCTTCATCAATTCATCAAACTCGTTCTCAATTTTTTCTCTTTCAAGTCCCTGCAGTCTTGCAAGTCTCATGTCCAAAATGGCCTGAGTCTGAATATCCGAAAGACCAAAACGCTCCATTAATTTTATTTTAGCGTCATTATAACTTGACCTGATTATCTTTATAATTTCCTCAATGTTATCCAGTGCAATTCTCAAGCCTTCTAAGATATGGGCTCTTGCTTCTGCTTTTCTAAGATCATATTGTGTTCTTCTAGTTACAACACTCTTCTGATGCTTCAAATACTCATCCAGAATTTGATAAAGGTTAAGAAGTTTTGGTTCTCCATTTACCAAAGCAATCATAATCATACTGTAGCTATCCTGCATTTGCGTATGCTTATATAGTCTGTTCAGTGTAATCTGAGCGTTTGCATCCTTTTTCAGTTCAATTACAATACGCATGCCGTTTCTGTTAGATTCATCTCGAATATCAGAAATGCTGTCGATTTTTTTATCTTTCACTAATTCAGCTATTTTTTCGATAAGCCTTGATTTATTAACCTGATAAGGAATTTCTGTGACTATTATCTGCTGTCTTCCCTTGTTGGTTTCTTCAATTTCCACCTGAGCACGAACGACAACTTTACCCTGGCCGGTTCTATAAGCCTCTTTCGCGCTGTTTTTGCCAAGAATTGTAGCACCCGTTGGAAAATCTGGACCTTTTACTATTTTAATGAGATCTTCAACCGTACAATTTTCATCATCAATCAATTTGACAGCCGCATCTATCACTTCACCCAAATTATGTGGAGGAATAGACGTTGCCATACCAACAGCAATACCGTTTGAACCGTTCACAAGTAAATTCGGATATCTTGCAGGTAATACAGAAGGTTCTTTTTCGTCGCCATCAAAGTTTGGAATAAAATCTACAGTTTCTTTATCAATATCTCTTAACATCTGTAATGCAAGCGGTGTCATACGTGCTTCTGTATAACGCATTGCAGCCGCTCCATCGCCATCTACCGAACCAAAGTTACCATGGCCATCAACCAGCATGTACCTTATTGAAAAATCCTGAGCCATACGTACCATTGCATCATAAACTGACGTGTCTCCATGGGGATGATATTTACCTAAAACATCACCGACAATACGGGCTGATTTTTTGAACGCTTTATCTGGTGTTAATCCCAATTCACTCATACCAAAAAGAATCCTTCTGTGAACCGGTTTTAAGCCATCTCTCACATCGGGAAGTGCTCTGCCTACTATTACACTCATCGCATAGTCAATATAGGAGGTTTTCATCTCGTCATGAATTTCTTGTTGAACAACTTTAGTATCTTCTAATAAATTTATAGTCATTTCGAGCCTCCTTCTATACGTCTAAATTTTTAACATATTTTGCATTTTCTTCAATAAACTGCCTTCTTGGTGGAACCTTGTCACCCATTAACATGGTAAAGGTTTCATCCGCAGTTGTTACATCATCAAGGGTTACCTGAATCAAACATCTGTTAGTGAAGTCCATTGTTGTATCCCAAAGTTGCCCGGCATCCATTTCACCAAGACCCTTGTACCGTTGTATATCAAGTTTTCCGCTTCCTTCACTGATTTGTAAAAGAAGTTTATCCTGTTCCTTTTCATTATAGGTGTAATATACTTCTTTTCCCTTTTTCACCTGATATAAAGGAGGTTGGGCAATATATACATATCCTCTCTC
>JAENWH010000322.1 GCA_016650135.1 Peptostreptococcaceae bacterium | reverse complement strand
TGACCCATACCCCAGGTATCTACGGAGGCCGTTTCAGTGGAGCGGGTTTCAAAGGCTGTTGTGTCGGGCTTATAGATCCAGATTACAAGGAACAGATTGCACAAAGCAAATGACGAGAGAATATCTTGCTATCTTTCCCCAGTACAAGGACATTTTTTCCATTCATTTCTGCAAGACAGATGACGGGGTGAGAGGGATATAGGTGGAGGCTTGGCAATATAATAATTATCTCTATTGGATAGTTTATGAAGGGGAATGAATCAATGATATGATCTCCATTTAATAGACATTTTCTAGAAGTCCAGATACGATTGGTTATTCCGTCCGTAGTTGTACATTGAATCCAGTGTAAGTTGCACACTATTCTGGTTGAAGTTGTACACCCTAGGGGTAAGATGAGAGAGTAGGTACGTATGTACTGAATATCTCATGTATCATGGGGGCAACTATGGGAATCCCAAAATACCAAGACATCCTCATGCTTCATCTGAAAGGTGTCTCAAATGTGAAGGTCTCACAAATCACCAAGAGTTCCAGAACCACTGTAATCAGGGCAGTTCTGGAGTGTGACAAGCTGGGCTTGCAACTTTCGCAAGTTGAAAAAATGACTGACAAGGAATTGAAGGCGGCACTCTACCTCAGGGCTGTGGCAGAAAAGGAAAACATTCCTGATGTCGAATATCTTGGCCAGGAGATGAAGAATGACAAGGATGTCACTCTGAAGTTACTTTGGAAAGAATACGTTGAGGACTGCAAAGAGAAGAAAATCGCTCCACTGATGTACTCACAGTTCTGCTATCATTATCAGCAGTATGCAATCATCAACAAGGTTTCAGGCCATATAGAAAGGGTCAGTGGGTTTTCCACTGAGGTGGACTGGGGTGGAACCGTCATGCATTGGCAGGATGAGAGGACAGGGAAAATCATGGATGTATTATGTGTATATGGTGTATGGTTTGTACCCTACGGATACCCCCCCCTAGGCCCTATGCGCTTAGGTTTGTGATCCTATCATTGCCAGCAGTGAAAGCAGTACCTTCCTCTCTTATTTTGCCGGGAAATACATCAACTTTATCTATTAGGCAATGGCTTGAGTAATTTGCCTTGTAACGTTAGTTTCCCATGTTCGTAAATGTATTACTTTTTCAAACTTTACATAATCAGAATAAATCATTATAATTCATGCAATAATATCTATAAGCAGGTTGACTTTCTTGTATTTTAGTGATAAGGTTAAATTTATAAAGAATAGATTAAGACTTGCAAATCAGGTAAGATTATCTACAAGGTTTTTATGGAATACGAGATCAAAGCAAGGATGTGTTCAGTTAAAAGCAACAGTTACATTTATGGCTGAGAACAATCTTTTTGAAATATCTCATAATTTTGAATGGAATGATTTTGGTCAAAATAGGTCATCTAAAATAGTCTCAAATATTGAAAAGCAAATTGATAAGGATAATACTTTTCATCCACTAATTGGTATCAGATGAATGGGTATGTTTTAGGGATCAATAGTACTAGCAGTTGATATGAAGGTGTTTATAAACTATTTTTCGGCCAAAGCAAATAAATCACCTAAATTAGTATAGCCAGTTTTTTGCAGTCAAAAACTATATCACAAATTTTCAGATAATAATGGAGGTATTAGATGGCAAAGAAAAAAGAAGGTACACACTTCAATTCATACGATGAGGTATTGGATTACCTTCAAAAAAGAAAAAGAACAAAAAATTTGCTTTTAGGCAATGGCTTCAGTATGGCTTTTAATCCTAATATTTTTTCTTATAATGCACTTCAGTCACATGTAGCAAAAGAAGAGGATCCTACACTTGAGAAACTTTTTGATACAATAAAAACAACCAATTTTGAAGAAGTAATGCAGAGTCTGGATATTCTTATCAAATTGGCACAAACTTTTGAGGCAAATCAAGAATTTATAGATAATATTAAACTTGCTTACACAAGACTTCAAGAAAGATTGATGGTAACAATTGATAAGATTCATCCGGAACATGTATTTAAGCTTACACAACCAGAGATTAACCTTTGTGGAGATTTTATTAATCCGTTTTTATCAGAATCCAATACAGGTAAAGTCTTTTCAACAAATTATGATCTGTTACTTTATTGGGTATTGATGAGATATCGGGATTCATCAGATGACTTGATTCATTGTGACGGCTTTGGGAAAGAAAGAATAGATGGAGGGGGTCAATCTGTTCCTGCAATTGACCGGATTTATTCAGATGATTTAATTTGGGGAGAGAACATTGGAACCCAAAATGTATTTTATTTACATGGTGCATTGCATCTTTTTGATGACCGGACGCAAATCATAAAAGAAAAATATGATGGAACTCTTATAATGGAAAAGATTCATAACAGAATTGGAAATAAGCAATATCCAATTTTTGTTACAGCAGGTACCGGTGATGAAAAGTTGAATCATATTATGCATAATGGGTACCTTGCTGATGCATATAATAATTTAAAGAATATTTCTGGTTCATTAATTACAGTTGGGTTTGGATTTGGTGATTATGACAAACATATTATCCAAGCGATTAAAGCTGCAGCCTCACAATCTTCTACTGACTGCTTACGAAGCGTATATGTGGGTGTTTTTAATGAGACTGATAAAAAATACATAGAAAGTATTTCTGGGGAATTTGGTTGCAAAGTTAACACTTTTGATTCATCAAAGATGAAGATTTGGAAAGAATCAACCTGATCCATTTCCCTTCATCCTACAACAATTAGTTGGACAGCCTAAACCTCTAAACTATTTCTCTACTCGCAAAAAAAGACTACTCCCAAACAAGAAATTAGAAAGGGTAGCCCCACATCGGCCACCTCCCCCTGCGTACCGTAGGGCAGCAGGACTAAGGGAGGTGACCAGCCGACAAGGGCGTAGGGGAAGACCTTCCCCCCAACATTATTCCCTATCACCCAAACCACCCCTCTCCCTCTTTCTCCTTATATCCCAACGCCCTATATCCTGCTTGCCTTCTCTTGAACATATTCAAGAGTTGCTTGTTCTCTCCAT
>JAENWH010000004.1 GCA_016650135.1 Peptostreptococcaceae bacterium | reverse complement strand
GTTGCTCTAAGTGATAAATCCAATACAAAAAATTAGGAATTATTGTAGGGAAAAAAGAAAAGATCAAAATAGGGAAATACTTACGATCATTTTAGGGAAAAGTACTTGATTAAACACAGTAGTCCCGGCCTTGAATCTGGCGGCCTTCGCCATAGGCAGTGCGGAAACGCCCCTGTGGGCCCGCTGGTCAATGATCACCTTCCGTTCGATACTGTCAACATAGGCATTGATGTCAGGGTTGAGGTATCCTTTGTCCATAAGGGCATATAAGAAATCTGTGATTTTCTTTACCTTCTTCATGAGAGGGACTGCGACCTTGCAGTCATGGACACAGGCTCCAGTTACAACAAAGGCGATCGTCACGCCGAAGTCATCGGTAGCGAGATGAGCCTTGTACCCTATGAACCACTGCTTCTTGCCCTTTGAGTTCTGTTTTGCAGTCATGGAGCACCGCATCTCAAGCTCCGAGATCAGAGGGTGGACTGAAGAAGCATGATGACAAGTCAGCTCTAGAGAACAAAAGGGATTGAAGGCCGAAGGTGGATGATGTAGAATGTGTCATACAAAACGAACTCCTTTTCTGGTTGATAGGTAGGCTAACTGAATCATACCAGAAAAGGGTTCGTTTTCCTATACATGGAAAGGAATTATTGCCCATGTTCGTAAATGTAGTTAGTAGCCACTCCTAGGCTTTTGGCTTGGGACCTCTCTTCTTCTTGAGTTTTGCTGTCACTTTCTTGGGTTCCACTGGCAGGGGGATATCCAAGCATTCTAGGATCATAGCCTGCCTTGTAGAGACTTCACACCACGTGGTCTTTCCTTTTATATCGAAGGTGTACATGCAATCCAATTCCTTGAGCACCTTATTGTATGTCGTCTTCCTGGTGAGTTCCTTCCTGTGGGCGCGCATCTTATTGCGGATGACAGTGGAGATCATACCCGCCAGCATGATGATGAACACCTTCCCTTGCAGGGTGGCGTCGGTCTTCACCGCAGGGCGGTCGAAGCCTATGTCGTTCTTGGCATTGTTGAATACTTTTTCGACATTTTATTCCGTTAACGGAATAAAATGTCGAAAGGGGGTTTCGCTTTCTCAAGGACGGAGATCTCCAACTCACCCCCGTCTTTCTCAAGATCCCCGGCCGCATAGAGGCCTTAAGCTTCGTCATGTGTTTCACACTTATGGTCTATGCTATATTGGAGAATCAGCTGAGGGAGCCCCTTGCAGAGAAGAACGAGACAATCCATATCCAGGACGCAGGCCCTGCCGAATACAAGGACAATGCCAAGCCAACGCTGAAGAAAGTCTTTGTGCTGTTTGAGCACCTGGGCACCACCTCGGTCACCATGTCTGGGGGTGAGGAGCTGCTGATACGATCTTCCCTTCCCCCTGAGGTGAGTAAGGTCCTGACTTTCCTCGGACCCAATTACCTGAAAGCCTTTGACCGGAGGTTATGAGCAGGTAGCAGAAACAACTGACTCCCATTCCAAGCATCCCGAGAAAGCCACCCGTGCAGCAGTGGCCATCATACATGCCCAAAGGCAGGACAAGATAGTGAAAACGCTTGGCTGGCAAGCAAAACCTGTCCATACACTCTCTAAAAAAGTGAAAAGCACAGGATGCAGAGGTAAAATGTCAATTTGAAAAGGACTTCTAGGAATGAATTTTCGTTATTCAGGATTCTAGGAAATTTTTACTGCCGAAAGTGAGGTCAGGGAAGATGGAAGGACAACCTCCACATCGAACGACTTTGGAGAACGGTCAAGTACGAGGATATCTTTCTACAGGGGTATGAGGATCTCCGCTCATTGAAGAAGGGAGTAATACAGTATTTCAGGTTTTATAATCAGGACAGGTTCCACCAGTCACTCGAATATGAAACACCGAACATGTGGTATGAATCATTTAAGAGGACCTATGCCGCAGCGTCCTGAGTCCACCTTAAAGTTTTTGTCTTTTGGTATTGATTTCAGGGCCCATCATACATACCTGGAATCGGACTAAAGTCAATAGACGTTTATTCTGACTCTATAGTACAAGTTACGATAATTCAATATGGCCATCCCACCCTGTTGAAGGTATGTAATTCAATAAATTGTTACGAGTTAATTCACTAATATGTTTTTTATCATATCGTATGTCATTAGAAACTAACAGTGGAGTCATCATATCATCAACAATTTGATAAGCATTCTGAACGCCACGAACTCTCTTAAGGGTTGGTATTTTTAAAATATCAAATCCCATAATCGTGCAAATAGCTTCATCAAAGCAAACTGGATTAGTGCCCGCAGCAATAATACCAACATTTTTGGGTGATGGTGCAACAGGTCCTTCCCGTTCGCCAGAAATAATCATATCAGCAAGTATAAATATTTTTCGTACGGGCGAATCGTGTAGCACGCCATTTTTATCTGCGTAAAGCACTATTTTATTTAAATCGGTAATCGTCCTACTTATGGTATCATTACCATACCAACTACCCTCTGAGTACTTGTTTTTCATCAATTCAAGAAGAATTGAGCAAATACGAATACCGTATTTATATACCTTAGCCTTTTTGTATGAATAATTTGCTTCACAAATATTTTTTTTATCATTCAAATAACTTCTTGCTGAATGTATCGGATTCTCATTATGATATTCATCACCACCGTTATTTTTTCCACCCTTTGTATGATGAGGGAGAAACTCTTTACGAACATTAATTCCAACAAAATTTTTCAAAGCTATTGTTACTCCAGCTTTTCTATGGGTTTTCGGTTTGGGTATATTAATTATTACATTTGAATTCAAGACATAATTTGATATATTATATTCGTGTTTATTCTTATTATGATGCAGATTCATCAAGCGAGGATCATAATTTGTCACTCTCATTTTTAAGAGAGTCTTTTCCTCCTCAGAATAAAATTCACTATTCTCATCAAGATTAACTATTATTCCAATTGCTTTATCATTAATTTCAGAATAGTAGATACCCTTCTTAACTACAGATTTCAACTCACGTAAATCAACGAGTTCTATATCAATACCTTTATTTCTATAATATTCAATAAGCTTGTCATAACCACAATCAGCAACTAACTTTTGAAATTTACATTCCTGCATCGGTGCATCACCGATGACAATTTTCCCAGTTTCCTTTAAGGCAATAAGCACATAGTCTATAACGGATGCAACAACTGAGGGTTGGGTAAAAAGACACTCTACACCCCCATTTTTATTATGGTTATAATCCATAACCAGGTTGGGTTTTAACAAAACATAATCATTTGGCTTCACCACATTTTTAAGAGGATTCCAGTTCACTGCCCCATAATTTTCCTCGTCCATTTTAAGCAGATGTAATGCCTCACGGACAGAATTGTATACCACATTTTCATTTTTTGCCACTTCTTCAAATAAATACTCAGGATATTTAATACTAGGTCTAAATGCTTCACTGCTGTCGGGATATCTGTAGTAATCTACTTTCACTACACTTACAATTGAATCGTTCATTTATTATTCCTCGCAACCGGTATTCGCATCTGACTTCCAAGAATCAGCCCCCACGTTTCAGGTATGAATTTTTCGAATCCAGAACCATGATAGAAAGTCAGTTCTCCAAAAAATGGTTTATCGTTAATCTCATATAACCTAAAATCTGCACAATTTTATAGATAGTAACCGAGGTCCATGGGGCTTTGTTTTCTTTTCCTCTTTTCGGCGGATATTTCATCTTACTGTCCACCACTTATCCTTTAAGTTGGCTATTATTGTTGTGCTAATTATTTTTTATAATTCAATTCCTAGCTTTATAATTTTTTCTTTCCTGGGATAATAAGCCAACTTCCAATTTCATAATCAGCGGATTCGGGAGAAAACTCCTCCATGCCATTTCCCGGATAAAAGGTCATCTCTCCAAAATAAATATGCCCATTGATCTCATAGAAATCAACTCTAACAAAAGGAATATCGTTGGCTAGTTTTTCCGCAAGCAATTTCATTTTTTCAAAATTATTAGGTTTGAGGATAGTTTTTCGGCTTTTTGGATAATGTCTTTCGAAAGGCAAAACATTCCATTCATTATCAAAAAAGGTTACTTTTAGTCCATTACCATTCATTCTGTCAGTACAAACAAATGAGCATAAAACTTTACCATTAAAACACATTACTTTGTAATCCCAGAGTTCAGCATTGTCTGTTTCAGTGTTATTTAAGTATTCTTCTGCGATTATTTTTCTTGGTATATTCTTATAACACCACTCACGACCTTGAAGGAAATAATTCTGTTTTAATCCTTCATTTAAATCACTGATAATTCTTTCTCTATTAATTAAACTCTTATCTCTACATATAAACATTCCCTTTCCTGAATTATGATTGCACTTTAAAACAAATTGTTCCGGTAACAAATCAAAATCAATTTCATTTGCAGAATCCCATACACCAAAAGAAGGAATCACATACTGCTTTCCTATTTTACTTGCTACATACTGCTTCACCAAATACTTATCTGCCATCATTGTATATCTTGGGTCATGATCATATAATTTTAACCACTGGATTTTCTCATTAAACGTCTTGGGGTTTTTTAAATTAAGTTTCTTTCCCAGAGTAGCCCAAAATACTAAATGCAGATACTGTTTGTTAGGCAGAAAATCCATTTTTTTTCTATAAGCCAACGATATAATTACTTTTTGAAAAAATCGCTTTAGCATGTTTAGCCCTCACCTACATAAGTTATCTGAATTCTGCATATAAATTATAACTCAAACTTCGCACTTGCATCATGAAACCTATTTCAGTACATTCTGCGTTCTTAATGTGATACGAGTTTGCGATTAAGGGAACAATGTTCCGCTGAAGCGGGACACCCATCTATCCAGTCACTCCCTACCGTAGTCCTGTAAATTATGATGTTCCCGTAAGGGTTGGTAGCTACCAATCCTTTCACCCTGGAAGGTTCAATGTTATTCTGGACTTACCGGAGTCTGGAAGGTGTCAGTCCGTAGAACTACGCACTGATACTATAAACGAGGGTAAGATACGATAGCATCCATGGAGGACCAGGAGGCTATCATTGAGAAATCCAACTCATATTGAATCCAGTGCAACCCTATATGGACTGCATTCCAGCCATCTTAGCCTCATATTCTTCAATGGGGATCATGTTGTTGGCAATGAACCTGTATTCCTCGGTACCAGGGACAGGTATCGATCTCATAGTTATTTCGGAGTAAGGAAGCACAAATAATCCAGAGTGTCTTGATAAGGAAATATTCTAGAGTTGATTAATTAACTAATAGTGTTAATGACAAGTCAAACACAAATTCGATCAAGAACAAACATGGAATATACAGCACTTTCTTTACATGACATGTTGTTGGTGCAGATTTTACCAATAATCGATAATTTCTCTATCAGTAATGGCCTCAATGTCACTTTGGTCCTAAAGGGTGAGGAATATGGGTTCTAATGTAATTTAGCCATTCATCAGCGATATGCTCAATCGAAAGCATTTTACGGATACTTTGAGTCTGTTTGCCAAGCTCATAAGCTTTCTTTTTATCTCCAATAAGAAGGTCCATTTTACTAGCTAATGCTTTACTGTCACCAACTGGTATCAGAATACCATTCACACTGTCCTCTATTAACATTTTTGCTCCACCGATAGGGTGATCCGTTGATATAGTGGGTAGCCCTAAAGCTAATGCTTCTATAAGGGCATTCGACATACCCTCGTAATCTGATGACATAACAAACAAAGTCGCATCAATAATTTCATCAAATACATTTAATCTCTGACCTCTCAAGAACACACGAGATTCCAATTTTTTATCGCAAATCAACTGCTTGAGATTGGCTTGCTCTTTTCCCTCGCCAAAAATTTCATAAATGTAATCAGAATATTTTTCTGCTATCTGCGCAAAAGCCTCAATGGCCATCGGAAAATTTTTTTGGGGTACTAATCTACCTACCGAAACAATACGTTTGCTTCTAGTTCCCTCAAAAGGTTGGGGAAAGCTATCACAAATTGGATTAAAAATTACAATCCCCCTACGTTGTATCGCTTTGGAGAAATAACCTTTTGCATCTTCCGTTTGAAAAACAAATCCATCCGCAAATGTATAAAAAAAATTACGAAAAATCCTCACCCGTTTACTCTTAGGATTACGATTAGGATCATTTCTCTCACTAATTATTGTCTTCCAGCTAGAAAAGAAGCCTGCAAAAATAGCATAAACATTTATATTAGTTAATAACGATATTACAATTTCTATGTGATTCTTTTTCGCTACGTCTCTTATTCTGTGGACTCTCTTCAAATAGCTATCGGTCAGCATACCTGCTGCAAGAGGGACATGCACTACATTTATGGCTATCTTATAAGAAACCTGATTTTCGAACAATGTTGCTACAAAAACTTGATATCCGTTCAATGCCATTTGATTAGCTAATTGAGAAACAACCCTCCCCGCTCCTCCCGCATCTAAGCTATCTACTAGAAAAAGAATTTTCATTTCATTTCTCACTTTTAAAAGACAATATCAACTCTACAAGATTCTACATTTTGAAGAATCTGCAACATCAGATTATCTTCAAAATAGATAGTAATTTCTTTTTACGTGCTTCTAGAGAAAATATATACTTTGTTTTCTTTAATTTATCATCCCATCCATAAATCCTGTCAGGATGTTCTAAGATGCTTTTCATCCCCTGATACAAGTCTTCATCTTCCATTCCAACAAGCATCCCCGCTTCTGCATCCTGTATTATTTCATTTCCTCCGCTTACGTTAGTGGTTAAAACTGGAATCCCCAACATGACAGCTTCAGTACAAGCAGTACTATACCCTTCGGTAAATGAGGAGCATACAAAAACATCCGCTTTTGAAGTAAATTTGTGTGGATTTGATTGCTCACCGGCAAAATAAACAATATTACAAATATCTATTGCTTTTGTTTTCTTTACTAATTCTTCATGTTGTGGACCATCACCGATAAGCCAAAGATTGAAAACATATCCATCGTTTTTCAATCGTGCAACGCATTCCAGAAGCCTCAAATAGCCTTTTTCGGGACTATGCCGCCCAACTGAAACAAATAGGATGCCTTCTCCACGCTCTTTATTTATTGCTTCGCTTCCCATATCACGCACTTTTTCGTCATCAATAAGGTTGTAACAAAAGTCAACAGGAACCAAATTATTCAAATCTTTCGCTAATCGTTCTGCATTACATTTTGAAACACAAATCACCTTATCGTATTTTTCATAATAGCTCTTTAACTTCAGTCCCTCATCATAACAATGCATCCATGCAAGATGCAGGGAAGCATGATTGTTGCGAGATGCAACAATTTTAGTGGGTAAAGAATAACAGAATCCAATCTCAATATCATATCTGTCCTTAAATATAAGCGAATAGAGGACTTTGTCTGGTATTAAATCAACAATTCTAGCAAAACCGCGAAAATAAAACCCAAAAAATGGCTTTAGTTTTACTATAGGTGATAATTTGTTAACCATATCCCTCTCGAATCGAAATAGAGGTCGGAGGCAAACCTCAACATCATCTCTTTCACTGAGCATATTAACAATATCAATTGCAGCCTTAGTAACACCGTTTGAATTTTCCAAATGATTGATCAGAAAACAGATTTTAGTCATTCTTTTTTTCCCTCCACCGTATATCCATTCAGAACGACCTATTATCGTCTATTTGTGTTCCCAAAATTGGTAATCCTTTTACCTCATCAAATGGATATAGGTAATCAGAAAGACGTTTCTCAATAACGGAAATATCCTCTTCAATGTGATATTTTTTCCAAATCTGTGTGTTATTTACTGAACGCATTGGATTCAGCTTCATGAATGGCGCCATATGATTTTTACTGTCAAGCCCTATCATTTCTTCAATTTCTTTGACCGTTTTCTCATAGCAATAGATTAAATCTTCAAAACGGAGGCGTTTAACTTTTGCTGAATCATATATTTCCAGAAATCCACTTTGCCTTGTGTAAAGAAACCAGTCGCAAAATTGATTCACGTTATTGCTGGGACATATTGGCCATTGCTTTAAGAACTTGGCAAGGATGTAGATATCACGTGGATCACGGTCTACTATAAATACATAAATATCATCTTCAAAGAAACGCAATATGCGATTTATATTCTGTGAAGGAACAATCTGATCAATTTCAAGATACGGTAAATTTTGTGGATTAGCTGCACGCATTAGTTCACTGACATAATTACGTGTATGTTTTAAAAAATTTTCTTCGCTTGGATGCGAACAATATATTAGTTCATTCGGAATAATTCCTTTATGCTTCCCTGGAAGTTTACATATTATATGATTTTGTAATTGCTTATAATAGTAATAAAAAGTACCTTTATCAAACAAGTCATAGAACCACCAACCCTTGTAAAAAAAGTCTGTAAGGCTCCTTATATATTCTTCTGTAAGTCTCATATATTGGTAATTAAAAAAAGGCTCATAGCGTGAATTAAAAAAACTACCAGCATTGAATCTTGAGAGCCTCTCAAAACGTTTCAGAGCATGTCCAGAATTATGCCGATTATGACACTCTACCAATTGAAACTCTAAATCAGAAACACCATCCATATCGTGAAGAAATCGGAATTCATAGTTAGTCAAATCTTGTACATTATCATACTCTGCTACTAAATCTGTGAGTGCGCTTGATCCGCCTCCATAATAACTTGCACATGTAATTATCTTCATATTACTGACACCTCTAAAACTGAGTTATTGGCTTTTGCGCTTATACAAATTACAATACAATAAAGTATTAATTCCAAATAAATTGGAAATTATCTATTCCGTCTCTACCCACATATCCATCAAGATAAAGCAAAAAAGCAAACGCATAATAAATGTATATGAATAAATAAATCACCCTATAGGATATGCGTATCCTCGTCATTCCAATCCTAATTACTACATTACTCGCTTTCCTTATTATTCTCTTTATCTTAAACGAATTAAAAGCTATTGGAAGCATAATTACGATCGGCATATTCAAACATGCTAAAGTACGCCCAATCACGGGTATTGAGTAGCTCACTATAGAAATCACAAGTGTCACAAGCAAATATCCGGCCGCAATTGATAAAAATAATTGCTTTTTGTTAGTATATTTGGCAAAAGGTAATAGCAAAGAATATGGTATCAAATTAAAAATCCACTTTAACCCCAACCCTGATTTCACTGTTTCCTTTAGATACATAGAATACTTATCAAGTATAAAATTACTCGTGCCAAGAAGATTTATTGCTAAACTTAATGAAAAATAGTTGAATATAACGACTACAAGAATGGACAAAAAAAATTTCATATCAAAAGAGACTCTCTTAATCTTAATAAAGATCAGTGAAATTACATATGCTATCAAGACGAATATCATTGAATAATGTACGCATAAGGCAAATAAAATTAGTACTAAATACCTTAAATACTTGCCATCAAGAAGTAATTTGACTCCAGCGATAAGAAAACTCATTGCAAAATACATACGCATCAAGTTATATGATTGAAAATAGTATTGAGATGAAAATATAAAAACTGCAAAACCAATTGAAAGTTCATGTCTACAGTCCCAAATCCCTTTATACACAAAAGCTACCGTGATAAATGCAACTATGCCCAGAAATACATTTTCATTCTTGGTAAAAATCTTAATGATTATCATTAACAAGTGATATCCGGGTTCTATACCATTTTGAAGGTTACCAAAAGAACTTATTCTAAAAATTTGTGCATATGCGCTTCTATCGATACCAACCGCTGTGGTACATGAAAAAAATACCAAAATAAAGAAAGAAATAAAAAACGGAAATCTATATACAACTCGTTGAGGTAATACATTATTAGTACCTGTAATAATTTTTGACTGGGACATCGATGCAAATAAGGTTGTAAATAATACTATGATAATATATAAAAGAATTGTTTCATGATTATATCCCCATATTGAACTAAACATATTGTAAACCTCATAAACAAAGATCGAAATATCAAGTGCAAGGCTCGATTCTGAAGGTTATTTGACTTTTGAATACATCCATATCAGAACCATCCACCTATGTTTTAAGGCTAAATACATAATGCTTGCCTTTAAGGAGCCAGAAAATTTACAATTGTAAATTGCCTCGCTATATACAGGATTTTCTAAATGAACTTTTATATCTCTAACAGTAGACCGATAAGTTTCCTTGTTATAAAACTGTGATACAATCACTGAAAATAACTCATGCACCGTTTTCCGGTATAGTTGCTCTTTAAAACCAAATTGACCGATATCTATTTGTCTCTCAATGTGCTGCTTTATTATCTCAGGGCCATCCCATCGGAATGCTTTACGGCCTTTTGTCATGGACGCCATATTATATCTATAATAATACAAGCAATCCGGCATAATGTACAATGAAGTAGCTTGAAAAATGCAAGGAATGGTACAAGCCCCATCTTCACCGATATTAACACCAACATCTACTAGTTGTTGTTGTTGGTAAATTTCCTTCTTGAACGCCTTTGCCCAGAGACTAGGGGGAAAGTACGTTGAGTCTTCCTTTTGAATCAGTATTGGGAATACTTCATTTTCAATATCACTTCTTGAATAATATCCACAGCGATAAGGTAAAGGTTTCTCGATATTTCCATTTTCAGTTGCCAAGTAATGTCCACAGCACACAATATCTGGATGGTTATTATCAATCACTTTAGACATCTTTTCCAGATAGCTTTCATCTGCCCAATCATCGCCATCAATGGGAAAAACATATTCACCAGATGCAACAGTTACACCGGCCTGTCGCGCGCTGACAATGCCACCATTTGTTTTGTGAACAACATGAATGCGATCATCAGCCTTCGCGAAATCGTCACATATAAGAGAACAGGAATCTGTAGAGCCGTCATCAACAAGAATAATTTCAATATTGTCATAGCTTTGCCCTATCACACTTTGCACGCATTGACCAAGATAATTTTCAACGTTAAAAATTGGGATGATTACGCTGAATAGAGGCTGTTCCATATTTACCACCTAACACTATTGATCAAAATTCTGCAGTCGTTTCAAATCAACTTCTATGTATTGAAATAATCTATTTTCTTATATTTGCAACACCTGCACCGAAATACCCCGGAAATGGCACAGAGAATATGTCCTTTGAAAAATCTCCTTGACATTACCACACCTTTGCCTTGCACTTCTTTGCAAGCTCCTTGTTGAGCTACGCATTGGCCATCTGAGCCTCCCATGCGATGTTCGGCGATGAAGGTCCTTTCCTCAGAACATTCCACGACCTCACCTGCATTTATCTGGGAATAGTATAGCACCGAAAGACCCATATTATTACTACCGAATGTAGGTTATAGCGGTCCAAAAATTGAACAAAAAGAGGCCTTGGTCCTACAACGTTCATACCAGCTTTCAAGATGTTTATGAGCTCAGGAAGTTCATCAATACTCGTTGACTTCAATGTTTTTCCAAACTTTGTAAGAAGTTCACTATCAGAAAAGAAAGCAATTTTCCTTTCTCGTCCTTCTTATCAGTCAGAGTCCCGAATTTATAGAGGGTAAAAATCTTTTCATTGAGACCTGGCCGTTTCTGTTTGAATATGACAGGATGACCCAACTTGACTCTTACCTGTATAGCCGTGACCACCAAAACAGGAGAAAGAACAAAGAGTGCAAGTAATGAGCAGATGATATCAAAGAATCGCTTGAAGAAATGTTTATACATCTAGTTGAAGCACCCTCTTACTATCTCAACCACCCTAGTAGCTTGTAAAGCTTAATTCTTCAATTCCATAATCGGGAACAACCCCTTGAGTTTGATTCTGGCATCACCAATTGAGAATTGCCAATCAACACCTTTTTGCATCTCATTTCTGGTTGTACTCCAAGTTGAAAGCTCTTTGTTTAGCACATCCATATCATCGATTCTTCGTGTCAGTCCGTAGAACTACGCACTGATACAATAAACGAGGGTAAGATACGATAGCATCCATGGAGGACCAGGATGCTATCATTGAGAAAACCAACTCATATTGAATGCAGTGCAGCCCTATATGGACTGTATTCCAGCCATCTTAGCCTCATATTCTTCAATGGGGATCATATTATTGGCAATGAACCGGTATTCCTCGGTAACCAGGGACAAGTCGTCCTGGGTAACGTTCCAAGGCATGAGAGGCTCAAGGACATCCCTGCCAATCTCCCAGCTGGCAGAAACTGCACCCTTCATGAACACATAGGAAAGGTAGTCACGGGGGTTGAGACCATACATCTTGGCAGTCTCGATGAGACTGTAGAGCAGGCAGTGAGGATGGGGCCAAGGCAACATCGCTGATGTACAGCCTCATCGAGACCGCCAAGGAACAGGGCCTGAACCCTCGCAATTACCTCGCATTCCTGTTCATGCAGGCAGCCAAGTATGACAATCTGGAACTCACAAGAGAGCAGATCGAGCCGCTGATGCCCTGGAATGTAAAAGCTGTCGACCTGCAGGTTGTCTCCGATGAGATCAACATCCTTTCCAGGCGATGAAGGCAATCGAACCAAACTGACTTCTTCTTCCAGGTATTGCATCCAGCCATCCTTATCATCCGGTCCTTATCATATAGGACCGTGGAATGTTAGTCAGTGCGTAGTTGGTTTGACTATTACGAGGACAGTGGACAAGAAACGTGAGCATCAGATGGACTTTAAGGGTATCCTCTTCCTGGATACGCAGGTGAATCAGGTCGGTATTGTTCTTTGCGATATCAAATACCTGCTCAACCTGCACCCTAGGGGTAGTATAGGGGTAGTATAGGGGTAGTATAGGGGTAGAGCTTCCTTGCACTCCATCTTGTTCGAGGTGTTAGCTAGCATTTTAATCAATTAGGACGAGAGCCTTTATTTGTAAATTCCTTCAGTAACGCCTTTATATATCTCTTCTATTTTCTGCAAAACAATACTAGCAGAAAACTCAACCACCTTCTGCTTATTATGCACAATAAACTTCTCTGATTCTCTCGGGTTATCAAAAAGGGACTTAATAGCAGTAGCGAATCCTTGGTTATCATTTGGAGAACAAGAAAATCCCGTAAATCCATTTTTTGAATAATCTTTAATTCCATGAATATTTGAGGTAATAATTGGTAGTCCGCTAGCCATTGCCTCAAGAGCTGCAAGACCGAGCCCCTCTCTCCGGGATGGAAAAACAAACAAGTCTGCAGCTTTCAAAATTTCAGGAATATCTCTTCGATATCCAAGAAGTTTAACTTGTGATTCTAAGTTTAACTTTGCTATTAAAGAAACTAACTGCTTTTTCAATGGACCAGCCCCACAAAGTACATATTGAATATTTGGATTATTGAGTTTCTTAAGAGCCCTGATAACCGTTTGATGATTCTTGTTCTTATTCAGTTCCCCCACTGACACTAATACATAAGAATTTTCTGGAATACCCAAATCAGCTCTTTTCTTCACTCTATCAATAGAGACTTCACTAAATCTATTGACATCAATCCCAACACCGGGGACATATTCTATTTGCTTTGCCTTAAACTTACTTTTTGCTCTCTCGTAGTCTTCCTGATTGATAGTAATCAGAACATTAGTATATTTAGATAAGTATTTTTCAACCGGATAATATAACAACCAATTGACTAAAGGAGCTCCTTTAAAAAAATGAAATCCATGAGCTGTATACATGACAGTAATATTTTGGAATTTCTTACAAACCAACCGAGTGATTGCAGCTGCAACAGGAGTATGAACATGAACTACATCATAGCTACCCTTTTGCATTATTTTTCTTATTTCCCCAGCACTTTGAAAATTTGATTTGCTCAAAGGAAATCTACTAAAATGTACTTGAAAAACCTTGCACCCACGGTCAAGAAGACTCTGATTTACCGGTTTGATAATATTACATGCAAAATCAACACTATGCCCTTGATCTAAAAGCATATTTACATGTGATATGAAGAAACTTGTTGTGCTGGAAATAGTGGTCACATACAATATTTTCATAAACGCCTTTTTAGAAATAGATTGTTTTGCTTATCAACTCATTATTATGATCACTGATCACAACCACGTAGAGCGATACTCAGCATTTTTCAATTTCTGTCAATTCATCTAAATACACAGTAGCAATTTAAATTGTTTTCAACCTTTAAAAAAACCCACCTAAATCGTTCTCATCAATAATTTTCTTTCAATGAAGCAGAATCACTACATTACGATCTGATTTCAGGATCTTTCCATCTTTTTGATGGATGATCAACACTGTTGCCTGATTTTGGCTCAGTGCCCGTCCTTGCATTATTGCAGCTTGTTGAGTATCGGTTTGAATATTTGCTCGATAAGAATCATTCTCTTCACTTCGCAACCACCATTAGAACCGAAAACTAAATAGGACTCTCACCTACTCATTTGAAATCCTTGTTTCTGATCAGTATCAAGCAAAGAGTGGAATACCTTTTAGGTACCGATAGAAAGTTATGGGGCAAGGATTCTTTCAATATTTTCTGAATACAATTTTGTACAGCCGGATTGTTGCTTTAAGTATTTTGAGATTTTCAATTTTTCAACATCTATCAAATTTCGCACCCTGCTACTGCTCAAACAACTATAAGTAATCTCATATTCACCGCACTCTTCACATTTATAGTGAGTAGATGCAGCGATACAATCCTTGATTTCTTCACACTTTGAATGACAAAAAATACATTGTGCATTGTCTTTCATGATATTTCCTTTTCGTAGTTATGCTTCGTGAATACAAGGTATCTATTGTGATTGCACCTGCTACAATCAGGGGTCAACCTTATCTATATCAGGGATTTCCTCGGGCATGTTGATTGTGCCACTACAGAGATTTATGCGAGAGCTGACACCGAGATGAAAAGGAAAGCAATCGAGGCCGCTTATGAGGATGTACTTCCCCATGAAGAATTGCCATCATGGACTGATGACAAGAATTTGATGGGATTCCTCAATTCATTGGGTACATAGGACTTTTAAATGGGGAGTGGATTTAATGAAATACATTGAATCCTTATGCTAAGAAATTGATTTTAGCTAACACTCCCCATTTGGCTTTACTCCCCATATTGTCGCAAATGGAGAGCTCTCCATTTGCGACATAGCAAAGGTATGCACCTATTGGAGGCTGGTGTTAACCTCATATACATAAGAGATTTGCTCGGTAATATATCAGTGACTACAACTGAAATTTATGCAAAAGCAAAACCTGAAGTCAGAAGAAAAGCAATCGAGAAACTGGCCGTAAAAATTATTACAGAAGATAAAACTTCTCCTAAGGAGAAAGAAAACCTGACCGCATGGTTACAGGAATGTATTTGAAAATATAAGGTAAAGCTGAATATCTCTTTCTCACTATTGGGACTAGAGATATTCAGGCAACTTTACATTTTGTTGACTTTACATTAGCTGAGACCACCTTGCAAGTCATGGGGGAGGAAGGGAGAAAAAACACCCAGAACTCCTACATATGGCTGAGAGTGGGTGTCGACCCCCTAAAGCCGGCGGCCAGCTACCGATATTACCCCACAGGGACCATTCAGACGGATGGATATGTCTCCAACCGTTCGGTGGTGAGGGATGCCAAGGGAAAGCTCAGGCATGCAGGGTGTCTGGTCCACGTAAGACGCTACATCTTTGATGTTTACCAAGCGACCAAAAGCAAAAAAGGCAATAGCCAGAGCAAGGTCAATTTGGAAGCAGAGACCATGCTCAAGGACATAAAGGCAATCTTCAAGGTGGAGAAGAAGTATCGCTCCTTTCTTAAAAACGGAAAGATATCTGAAGAGCAGTTTGTCGAACAACGCAAGGCTGAAGCCCTCTTATTGTTCGCTACCTTCCACACCCATCTGCTGGAGGCCTCAAAGACTGTCATCCCCAAAAGCACATTCGATGTGGGCTTATCTCTTCCATGTACTGGAGAAAGCCACCACCTTGGTGGACCTTCCCTACAAGAAGGGCCCTTGGGAAGCATTGCTCCATGGAACGTCAAGGCCAAGGATCTTGCCTGGCAGGATCGAATGCCCTTGATTCCCAAGGAAGATGATTAGAAGCTCTTCATAGTCATTATTCTAGTTTGGCCCGTGGTAATTTACTACCATGGGTTTGGTTTGACGTGTACCATTCCTCTTTGGATATTGATGAGGTAAAGGCCTATTCCTGAGCAGCTATTGGCTGATAAGCACTTAGAGTACGCCCATACTGTCTGCAAGAAAAAGTTTTCCAAAGCTGCAGTTACTGACCCCTTATTCAGGAAATGTGGATATTCTACCCGGTACAAAACTTCGCTAAATCGTTCTTTCAGTGACTTAAAACAGCAATATCTATGGATATTGTGACAATTGTACCTGGTTCCGCTAATCTCCGGATTTCCGTAACCCAAGTAATAGTGTAGTTAGAAAAAGTCACAGGGAACTATAGATTACATCAAACTTCCCACACCAAAGAACACGTTTCGCGTGTGGATTCCGTGAATTATCTACACGGTACCCCATTTCGTCAAACCCGTCCTCATTCCCTCATTAAATGTGGATAATGTGGATTTCCTACATGATACCTGAATTCTCAAAATCCCGTCTGGAATGCCCTAAAAATCCACTTTTTGTGGGAAATATAGAAGTTGTACCTGGTATCGATTGCTAAGATACTGGCGAGGGGAATCAAAAGGAATCCAATCCCCAAGGTTCTGGAAAAAACCCGAGGAAGACCGTGTCAGTCCGTAGAACTACGCACTGATGCCACAAACAAGGGTAATACGATAGCATCTATGGAGGATACCAGGATGCTGTCATTGAGAAAGCCGACTTATATGAAATGTAGTTCAGCCCTATGTGGACTGCCTTTCGGCAAGTTTGGCTTCATATTCCTCAACGGGGATCATGTTTTGGGCGATGAACCGGTATTCTTCGGTAACGAGGGACAGGTCGTCCTGGGTTACGTTCTAAGGCATGAGAGGCTCAAGGATTACCCTGCCAAGCTCCCAGCTGGCGGAAACCGCGCCATTCATGAACACATAGGAAAGGTAATCACGGGGATTGAGATTATACATCTTGGCGGTCTCTATGAGGCTGTACATCAGCGAACTGGCCTTGGCCCCATCCTCGCTGCCATGGGTGATCCAGTTCTTCGACCCAAGTTTCACGACCTTCACGAGGCGTTCGCTCCTTAATCCAGACAGTAGAATTAAGGAGCGAAAAATCATACCGCCTTTCGAAGAAGAAAATGCAGATAGCTGGCACGTTCAGAGCTAGTGATGGAGGGAAGCGATTCGCTACCATATTCTCCATCATCGATACTTGCCGCAAGAACAGCATCAATCCAATAGAGGCTCTGTCCCAGATCTTTGCAGGCACTTTCTCTTTTGATTTCCTCAATCAGCCTGCAGGGTGACCTGAGTAGTTACTTATATTATACTATTAATATGATTAATGAAACGAACAGGAGAAAACCAATCAGAATATTCATTTCTTGCAATGGGCCTTTTCTTGATGAAATTGATATCGATATGATTTGCATCAGAAAAAATCGATATGAAATCCGGAGAATAATACTCTTCTTTTTCTATAAATGCATTATTTGTAAGTAATTTTTTACCATAACACAAGGCTTCCATCGTACGCATCGTACAGCCGACCTGTCCATTATTGACTATTTCAATGATACAATTAGCCTTTTGAATATGTACTAATACTTCATCGTAAGTTAACCACTGATTATAATGGATTCCTTTTATTTTTTTCCCCGCTTTTTTAACACCAGAAACAAAGAACTCTGCACTTCCTCCGGATTCGATAATTCTATTATATACTGCTTCAATAATTCCTAATCTACTGCCACCCATTCCAACAAAAAAAGCATCATATTCTACAGCTGTAACGGGGACTACCGTCTTTGAATAATTGGTTGCATGATAAAAAAAACCATATTTTTCAGAATCATCTCTATCAAAAGTGAATATATATTTAAATAGTTTAAGTCTCCTATCAATCAATTTTTTCTTTTTTTCAAATACATTGACATTTATTAACACTAAAGTAATATTATCTCTTTGACTTAGATTGCTTAAAAACTTTAAATCCGTCCTACATGCACTTATATCGGTAAAAATAACGCAATACTTTTTGTAATCAACCATTTCTATCTTGCTTAAAGAATAATACTTACGCCAAATTGACTTAAAAGGAAGATTGATTATTCGATTAATTGCGAAGCTAAAATGAATATGGTGTAATACTCTAAGTATTTTACTCTTGTTATCAATTGGATAATCTAATATATGTCCATTTGTTAGCAAATCGATATCTTGAAATAGGATTCGTCCATAATCACTTCCTGGAGCTACTAAGAGATACTCATCATATAATTGTGGGTGTGTAAGCAATTCTTCTTTCATTCAGATACCTTGTAAATCGAGACATCATTATACTTCATCATACAGATTCCCTCTTCATAGTCTCCTATCGAATCCTCATTGCTCATTTGTTGTAGATTATTCAGTATCATCCTTGGAAAGTTAACATCACATTCATACGCATGTAGATAGCCACCACCAAAACGCGGATTCACCTCAGATATATAGTAATCATCCCCAATTTTAAATATATCAATATCAATCGCGCCGATATAGCCAGCCTCTTTCACAAACTTCTTGATTAATTCAAAGAGTTTCTCATCTTTGAAAGAAACACTCTTGTCTGTCTCTCCCGCTCGCATAAGCAATTTTTCTTTCGTAAATATTGAGACTACCTCTTGGGATTTTAAATCTATATAGACATCAGCTCCAATCTCAACGCCATTCATATATTCTTGGATCAATAAGTCAGGATAGCGTCTCAAGAGGAATTCAACATCTTCTCTATCTAAGGCTTTACTGATGTTGAGACTTGCACTGCCTTTTCTAGGTTTCATGAAAACGGGGTAATCAAGCAGTTCTCTCTCAACATCTTGGTAAAAGAGTTTCTTGTTTTCATAGGTTCGTGCAGTACAGTAATTGTGCTTTACGAGCCATGAATAGAAGTCAAACTTATCGAAACTTCGCTCAATAACATCATATGAAGAGACCATCGTAACAACACCAATTGCATTGAAGCGATCAGCATTTTGAGCCAGCAAACTAATCTCAGGATCAATGAGAGTAAAAACCGCAAGGACATTATTTTTCTCACACAATTCAAGAATGTAATCGATATAATTGGGCTCGTTAATCCTTGGGACAATAAAATAATCATCTGCTTCATATAGGGCAGGTGCCAATTTACTACAATCAGCAGCAAACACTTTGCCACTACCTTGGAATTCCTGTTTGAAGTACTGAATGATTTTGTTTCGGGTTCCGCAGCTAAGGATTAATATATTTCTTGACATACTACCACTCTTAAAATTTTTCTATAAAAATTTTGATGACTAAAATTTTTCCTAACGCAGATAGAAAATTACCAACTAAAAACCTTGAGAAGTATCTACTAATGATACTAAAGCTTTATTGTTTACAATATTTACTATATTTTCTATTGCTCCATCCAGATGTGGAAACCAATTCTCAACAAATCCAGCCCTATGCGGCGACATCACTACATTATCCAGCTTCCAGAATTCATTATGAGCTGAAGGAAAACTCTCAGAGTCTCCTCTCTTCGGAGTATTCCACCAAACATCGGCACCGAATCCTAAAACCTTTCCAGATAAGAGCCCTTCATATATAGCGTCCTCATCCATAACAGAAGCACGCGACATATTTACAATAATTACGCCATCTATCATATTGCCAACTAACTCTGCGTTAACAATGTTTCTCGTAGCGGTGGTTAAAGGAAGTGCTGAAACAATAATATTTGCTTTTGAAATTGCAACAGAAATACTATCCGGACCAAACACTTCACTGACTACTTTGTCAGGTTGTTTTTGTCCATCAACTGCAATTACTGTAGCTCCAAATGCAGAAACTAATTTAGCAATTTTATTTCCAATATTTCCACACCCCAATAGGCAAACAGTCTGCTTGGAAAGCATCTTTGATTTTAGATCTAAGGGTTCCTGATCTCGATTCCAGTTGCCTTCACGCATTTTTCTGTCATGGTATGAAACCTTTTTCAACAAATCAAGAAGGATAGCTATACAAATTTCAGCTACAGAATCTGCATTACTGTGCGTATTGCATACAGGAATTGAGCATCCTTTTACTGCCTCAAAATCAAAAGTATCCATTCCAGTCCATGGAACTTGAATTAACTTCAATTTCTTAGCATTATCAAGAATATTTTGAGTGATATAAGGTCCTAGCAATACATCAGCATCAGTTGCTTTATTTGCGATCTTATCCTCAGTGAACTCAGAGGGCACTACAAACTCATAGCAATCTCTTATATTCTCATCAAGTCTATTTTTAATATACTCTATATCTTCAGGTATCATGCTTCTGGTTAATAGAATTCTTATCTTCTCCATAAGATCCTCCTCATATCTAATCCAAAAAAGAGTAATTTCGCATAAGACTAATTGCTCTTTCAAGAGTACTTATCGGTACAGCAAATGAAAAACGAACATAATCATCCCAGTCTACTCCAAAAGCTATCCCAGGCGTAGACGCAATACCAGTCTTCCTTAGAAGATCTGAGCAGAAAGTATTGGAGTCTAATCCAGTTTTTGATATATCAATAAAATAGAAAAAACCAGCTTTAGGCATCACCCCAGAAGCGTATGGTAGATGATTAATATTTTCATTAAAATAGTCGATACGTTTTTCAAGTTCTTCAACATATGGCCTGATGTGCACAGGTTCATTTGCATAAATAGAGCAAGCTCCTTTCTGAATAAAGGTACAGGTGTTAGTGTTAATATGTTGTTGTAGCTTATTCATCTTAGCAATTACAGACCTAGCACCAATTCCATAACCTAATCGCCAACCAGTCATAGCATGAGATTTGCTATAACCGTTACAAATAACAAGCCTATCTTTTATTTCTGGATACTTCCCAAAACTTATATGTACTTGTCCATTATAAACAAGTTTTTCGTATACCTCATCAGAGATGATGTAGAAATCATTTTCAACAGCTAACTTTACAACTGTCTCTACTTCCTCTTTTGAAAAAACCATTCCTGTAGGATTATGAGGACTATTAAGTAATATGCACTTAGTTTTAGTATTTATAACTTTATACAATGAATCGATATCAAGTGCAAAATCTTTATCCAAGTTCACATACTTAATTATTGCTGTAGGTTCAGCAAGTTTAACCATCGCTGGATAACTTACGTAATAAGGCGAGATTATGATTACCTCATCTCCAGGCTCTAATAATGCGCATAGGGCAAAAAATACAGAAGACTTTATTCCCGGAGTAACTATGACATCTGCAGCTGCGTAATTAGAGCCATATTCCTTATTTGTATTATCTGAAATTAATCCACGTAATTCGAGAATACCTTGGGTTGCAGAATAATGAGTAAACCCATCATTCATTGCCTTAATCGTCGCATCAATAACATATTGAGGAGTCTCAAAATCAGGTTCACCTATACCTAATGAAATAATCTCATACCCTTGTGCTTTCATTTCATTAGCCGTCTGAGCAAATTTGTACGTCAAAGATTCTCCAACTTCTTTTGAAAAATGCATTTACTATTCTTCCTTTCTCATGCTGCGCTCTAAATCTAAAGGCATGATGCGTTTTTCTGCTACATCAGACCTTTTCACAACCCTAACAACCGTATTAATTATTATTCTTATATCTACCATTAGAGAGATAGTCTTAACATACCTAATATCCATGGCTAAACGCTGATTCCAATCCAAAAAATTACGTCCGTTGACTTGTGCTAATCCTGTTAATCCAGGTCGAACTGAATGTCGCACCCTCTCTTCTGGAGTATAATAGGGCAAATACTTCTCCAACAACGGCCTCGGCCCCACGATACTCATATCACCCTTGAGAATATTGAATAGTTCAAGCAACTCATCAATACTGGTTGATCTCAGCTTTTTCCCGAACTTTGTAAGACGTTCAACATCAGAAAGCAGGTTTCCTTTCTCATCCTTCTTGTCCGTCATGGTTCTGAATTTATAGAGAGTAAAAATCTTTTCGTTGAGACCAGGACGTTTCTGTCTAAATATGACAGGATATCCTATTTTGATTCTTACCAATATAGCAGTGACCAATAAAACAGGAAAGAGCACAATGAGAGCAAGTAATGAACAAATAATATCAAATGGTCTCTTGAAGAAATGGCTATACATCTAATTAAAACATCCTCTTACAATTTCAATAACCCTAACCTGTTCTTCGGCTGTAATCTTAATATCACTTGGAAGGCACAACCCTCGCTCGAATATTCCCCCACCAACATCTTCGTTATTTAACGATATAAAATCACGGTCTGCAAATACTGGTTGCAAGTGCATAGGTTTCCATATAGGCCTGCTTTCGATGTTATCATTAGCTAGTTTTTCCATAATCATAGCAGGGGTAACTGAACTTTCCTTGTCAATGAGAATACAGGAAAGCCAGAAGTTAGGACAACTATTCTGGAGATAGGGATTCAAAGTTACAGGAAGGTCTTTGAAAGCTTCTTTGTAAGTTTCATATATCTTTTTCTTGAGAGCAACATGCTCGTTAAGATGAAGCAATTGCCCTCTGCCAATACCTGCTACCACATTACTCATCCGATAGTTATAACCAATCTCACTATGCTGGTACCATGGAGCAAGATCACGAGACTGGGTTGCCCAGAACCTAACTTTTTTAACTGCTTCGGAATCATTGGAAAGAAACATACCGCCACCTGATGTGGTAATAATCTTGTTCCCGTTATAGGAAAGTGCTGCATATTTCCCGAAGGTTCCTGTCT